>PKSZ01000722.1 GCA_002869425.1 Marinilabiliales bacterium | reverse complement strand
TATTTGGGACATGCATACAGAAAAAGTGGTCAGATGGACAAGGCAATCAAAGCTTTTAATGCATATCGAAATGAAGTAACAGTCGATAACTTTCAGGGCGTGGAGCTAGCCAATCATGAAATAAGAAAATGTGAAAACGCTGTCCGTTTCATGAAAACACCATTAAGCATAGAGGTTCAAAACCTTGGAAGTAATTTCAACAATGAACTGGACAATTATTATATTGCAGTTTCTGCAGATCAATCTGTAATTACGTACGCTTCATTCAAAAACAAATCCATAATATTTGCTGCATACAAAGAAGATGACGGGAATTGGTCTGTTCCAAAAAATATAAATGGCCAGCTAAAATCCAGTGGTTACTTCTATCCTGTATGGCTCTCTGAAGATGGTTCAAAAATGATTCTTTTTGCAGGTGACAGCGAATCCGGAGACTTATATATGGCTAAAAGAGAAGATAGAAAATGGTTAGAATTGGAACCTTTTGCAGAAGAAATAACAAGTAAATACAGAGAAACCTCTGCTGCACTTACAAAAGATGGTTTAATTTTATGTTTCAGTGCAGATATACCAGGAGGCTATGGAGGTCTAGACCTTTATGCTTCGATTCTCAATTCAGACGGAAAATGGGGCGAACCATTTAATCTTGGTCCAACAATAAACTCAAAATACGACGAATGCAGTCCTTATGTTATGGATGATGGAACAACTATGTATTTTGCATCCCAGGGCCATGAAAACATTGGTGGTTATGATATTTTTGTAACAAAGAGATCTCCAAAAGGTTGGTCTAAACCGCTGAATATAGGATATCCCATAAATACCCCCAGAGATGAATTATACTTTACTCCTGTGGATAGTGGTTCTGTTTTCTATATGAGTAGATTCGATGAAAAAGGACAGGGAAAACTGGATAATTATAAAATTACAATTGGTAACCCTGTGGTTCCGTTACCACTTCAGGAAGACACCATATTGGTTAACAAAGACAGCATTCCTTCAGACACAATCGATATTGAAGATATGGTACTTTCAGCAAATACAGTTGATTCTACTCAATTAGCCCTTTTAACTGAGGATGTAAATACGCAAACAGACAATTATTCGACACAACAAAATGTTGAAAATGATACAACAGCGAATAACAATATCGAAAAAACAATCCTAACTGAAAACAATACGGAAGATTCGAGTCTGGTAAATGATAACGAAACTGTTTTAACAGAGAACAAAACAGTTGATTCAAATCAAAATAATGATAATGAAACTGTTATAACAGAAAATACAACAGCCGATTCAAGTCAAAGTGAGGATAATGAAACGCTTTTAACTGAGAATAATGCTGAGGATACAAATCAAAACAATGAACCAAACGATCCTTCAACCAACAATACAGAAACTGATACACAAGAGACAACCACAACAGTTTCAAATACTCAGGAAGAACCTGTAGCAAAAGAATTTCATGCCATTTCAATTAATGGTACAATAAAATTAGCAGACAATAATGAAGTTTCAGGAATACAAGTAAATGTGAAAGATCCAAAAACAGGAAAAAACTTAGCCAAACTGGAGGCAGATGAGAATGGAAAATATACTTTCACCACCATACCGGGTAATTACATGATTCTTATTTCTGCTAAAAATTATGAGAATGCAGAGGAAAATATTGTTATCCCTGAAAATTATTCCCTTCCAGACTTAAATATAACAACCAATCTCAATCCTACTTCTGTTAAGAATGAAACCTATTATGTTGTAAACAATATCTTCTTCAACAATGGTATTTCAACATTGGATCGAGATGCAAAAATTGAACTGGAAAAACTATATAGATTAATGGATGAAAATCCTAATCTAAAAGTTGAAATAACTGGATATACCGATGCTTCCGGTTCACCTGAAGTTAACCAGAGACTATCAGAAAAAAGAGCAAACAGCACCTTCAATTACCTTGTAGAAAAAGGAATTAGCAGAGATAGAATCATAAAAAAAGGACTCGGAGAAACAAATTTTATTACAGTCAACTCTACTGAAGAAGGCAGAAAGTATAACAGAAGAGTTGAACTGAAAGTTTTGAATACTGATGGTATCAATATTACGGAAAAATCATTGGAAATTCCTGACTATTTAAAATCAGGTAAATCCGAAACCGGATCTGCATCTGTCATTCTACTTGCCAACCAAGCTGATAAAATAGATGAATCACTGTACACAGATAAAAAATCTCTTAAAAATATTACCATTAGAAATACAGATAAAGGTTATCTGTATACACTTGAAGATATCAAAGAAACAGATGAAGCCCTGAAAACGCTAAACAAACTAACAGATATATTTCCTGATGCAAGAATTATCAGTACCAAAGAGTTAGGAAAACTTACAGGCTCATATGATGTAAAAGGGAGAATTGGTAAAAACGTGTACACCATTCAGGTTAAAGCCTCTACAAAACCCATGAATATGGACAATATGGCATTTTCTAATCAAATAACAGAATACAAAGGCAGCGACAATTTTTACAGATACACTTACAAAGAGTTTTTAGGTTATTCAAAAGCCAAAAGTGAAATGGATAAAATAAAAGATGCTGGCTACAACGATGCTTTTATTATTTCTCTTGAAAATATCATTTCAAAATCTCAAAAGCAGGGATTTATTGCAAAAATGACCAACGACAATCCAAGCAATATACAAAGCGGCATGTATTCTGTACAGGTTAAAGCAACCCTCAAACCTGTTAACATGAGCATTTTCAAAAACCTGGATAATGTAAATATGCATTTTGGTAAAGATGGATTTTATAGATATTCCTGTGGTAAGTACAACGATTTGAACGAAGCTAAAAAAGCCTTAAAAACAATAAGAGAAAAAGGCTATACAGATGCATTTATAGTTAGTACAGATCGTTACAAAAACCTATAATCAATTTTAATGTGGGAAAATAATTGCAACTATCCTGTATTTCAATAGGCTATTGTTATAATCTTCGTTAAATTTGTGCCATTGACACAATAAATAATGAAGATCCGGCTTTTCATATTTTCTATTCTATTTGTATTCTCTGTAAGTGCTATTGCTCAATACTCAAAAAATGATAAATACAGATTCATTGATGCAGAATATGATTTCTTATATGAAGAATACGATAATGCATTAAGCAAGTATTTAAACCTCTATAAAAAAGATACAAGTAACAATAATATTGCTTACAGAATTGGCTTGTGTTATTCGTACCTGTATGAATACAGAAAATCTATTCCCTACTTTGAAAAAGCGACAAAAAATGTTTCCAGGGATTATAAAGACGGCTCCTTTAAAGAAACCAGAGCACCACTTGACACCTACCTAAGACTGGCTAATGCATACAGGCAGATTTTCAAAACTGAAAAAGCCATGTTTATATTAAAAAATTATCTTGAGTTAATAGAACCAGATAATGTATACGGTCATGAAACTGCCAATCATGAAATCGACAAATGCTACACAGCACTTGAGCTAACAAAGTATCCACTTACTATAAATATAAATCATCTGCCAAACCCGATAAACAATGAGAACCACAACTGGCACATTGCTGTTTCTGCTGATGGAAAACATATGGTTTATACAACTAAAACAGATCAGGAAGATATCTACTATGTCCAAATGCTTTCAGATTCAACATGGTCGGTACCAGACAATATTACATACAAGATAAGCTCAAGTGGTTTTTTCTACCCGGTTTATATATCAGCAAAAGGAAATAAAATGATTTTGTCTGATGGTGATCTTGAAAAAGGCGATCTATATTATGCCATAAAAGAAAATGGAAACTGGCAAAAAATGGAGCCTTTCGGAAGAAAGATCAATTCAAAATATTGTGAACAAAGTGCCTGTTTATCTCCAGATGAAAACACGATGATCCTTTCTATTAAAAACAAGGAATCTCTGGGTGGTTTTGATTTGTTTTATACTAAAAAAGAAAATAATGAGTGGTCTGATGTTCAAAATATTGGAACTGCAATTAATAGTATTTATGATGAAATATATCCCTCACTTATTAACGATTCTACTTTAATTTTCTGCAGCAAAGGGCACAACAATATGGGAGGTTTTGATATTTTCAGAAGTAAAAAAACGGAAAATGGCTGGTCATCACCAGTAAACCTGGGATTTCCAATTTCAACACCTTCCGACGACATCTATTATAGCTTTATTAACGACAGCCTCATATATAAAAGTATGCTCGACACAAGTAGTCTTGGTGGCTTCGATATCTATTGTCTGAATATTCTCAATACACAAAAAGCAATTAAAGAACAAAACGATAGTTTCATTTCTGCTATAACTTCTGGCGACACTTCAATTATTGCAAGCATCTCTAATTCAAATACTGACAGTATAGAAAATCTAATTCCTGTAATAGAAGTGAAAGGTACAATATCATTTGATGATCAAAGTCAGAATGAAAATCCGGTTAAAATAACCATCATGCATAAAAATGCTATTCTTGCTGAACTCGTTTCAGATGTAAACAGGGAATACAGCTTCAATACCATTCCAGGAGATTTTACACTAATCTTTCATGCTGCAGGCTATGAAACAAGTACTGAAGAAATAAGCATACCCAATTCTTTCCATTCAAAAATTTTCAATCACCCGGTTACTTTAAAATCAAAGCAGATAACAACGGGCAATTATATTGCAATCAATAACATCTATTTTGATTATGGTTCCTTTCAACTTTCTAAAGATGAAAAAGTAAAACTTGCAAAATTATCATCTCTAATCGAAACCAATCCATCATTATTGATAGAAGTTATCGGTTACACAGATGCTAAAGGCAATATAAAATTCAACAAAGAATTGTCCATCAAAAGAGCACGCACAGTTATCGAGTACCTTGTTCAAAATGGAATTGATAAAAAACACTTTGTGGCCAAAGGTATGGGAGAAGCTAATCAAATAGCCATAAACAAGAATCCGGATGGTTCTGACAATCCTGAAGGAAGAAAATACAACCGAAGAGTGGAGTTAAAAATACACAATGCTCAAAACACAGTTATTGTTGAAGATACGCATATACCTGAACACCTGAGATACAATGCAGGAGAAATTCAATATACTGTATTTATAACAAATTCCAACCAGCAAATTCAATCAGATGAATTTTCCAACCTGACAGAACACAAAACAAAGAACAGCTATATCTATACTGCAGGAAAATTCAACAAAAAAGAAGAAGCTATATCATTCCTCAATACAAAATATGTAGAAAGCTTCCCGGATGCTTCAATAATTAGTCTAAAGCAACTGGATAAAATAATCTCTGAAGCCAATACAGTGAAAAATGATGCATATGCATCTGGCGGCGATAAAGACACTTACAGAATACAGGTTAAAGCATTAATGAAAAGTGTCGGCACAAGCTATTTTAATAACCTAAGCAATGTTGAAGAATTACATTGTTATGACGGATTATTCAGATATGTCACGGGCTACTACAAGACTAAGGAACAGGCACTTATTGAACTACAAAGAATTATCAACAAAGGATATCCAGATGCCTTTCTTGTTCGGAGCAAAAGACTGGAAATTCTTACAGGGAATAAACCAAAAGAAGCAAATATTGATTCTATTGCAACCACTGCAGCATTTAACCCGAATGAGAATTTCGTAATTCAAATTTTATCGGTTAAAAAAAATGTAGATTTGAATAAATTCAAGGGGTTACAAAAAACCCAGATACATATTTACAAAGGTGCTGATGGCTATTTCAGATACACCTGGGGTCCATTCAATTCATTTAATGAAGCCAGACAGGAATGGCGTCAATTGATTAAACAAGATCAGTACAATGATGCTTTTATAATGAATTCTACTTTTTACGAAAAATTTGAAAATGTCAATCCTTGAAAACAATAATGTATTTCTTCGTGCACCTGAACCAGAAGATTTAAACATTCTTTATCAATGGGAAAACAATACAAATATTTGGCAGGTTAGTCAGACACTTGTTCCATTTTCAAAGTATATCTTAAAAAAATATATAGAAAACAGCCACCTTGATATCTATGAAATCAAGCAGGCGCGATTTATCATTTGTTCAACAAAAGAAAAAAGACCTGTTGGAGCAATCGATATTTTTGATTTTGATCCTGCAAACGCTAAAGCCGGAGTTGGAATTTTAATAGGATCGGAAAATGATTATAATAAAGCTTATGCCAGCAATGCACTGCAACTACTAATAGACTATTGTTTTTCTGTGTTAAAATTGCATCAATTGTACTGCAACATCCTGGAATCAAATAAAAATAGTCTGGCCCTTTTTGAAAAATATGGTTTCAAAATCACCGGAAAAAAAGAAGACTGGGTGAAAACCACTAATGGCTACGAAAATGAATTTTTATTACAACTCATTCGTTAACAAATATTTGTTTTAATATTTTTGCAACTACTTGGTAAATTATTAGTAGGTTTGTATTCGGGATACTTATTCCAGAGTCAGGCTTGGTTTATCCAAGATATAATATATATAACTAATTAATTAAACAACTTGTAATGAGGCGATTATTATTTGTTTTTATTATACTTTCAGTTTCATGCTTTTCTTATGCTCAACAACCGACTGTTAAAGAGCTAATTGAAGATGCTGATTTCTACTATTACGAAGATGATTTTAGTGAAGCACTAACCTACTTGCTTAAACTTCAAGCTATTGAGCCAGACAATGCCAATTACAACTACAGAGTTGGAGTTTGCTANTTGCTACATAAATTCATTTCAGGACAAAGATAAGGCTGTTGACTATATTCTAAAAGCAAAAAATAATCTGGCACTTGATGATTACAATGAAGATATGACAAAGGAAAAAAGAGCCCCTATCGAGACTTATCTTTACCTTGGAGATGCATATTTTTATCTTAATCAATTGGATAAGGCTGTCGAAACATATACCGAATTCAAAGAAAAACTTCCAACTACTCACCCAGAGTATGAAGAGTACAAGCTGATTGTTGAAAGAAAGCTTGTAACCTGTGAAACATCTAAAGCAATACAACAAATAAATATATCCAATAACGTTAAACCATTAGATATTGATAAAGTAAACACAGAGCTTGCAGAACTAGATCCAATGTTTACTTCAGATGAAAACTTCTTCTATTATACTTCCATCCAAAAATTTTACGATGGTGTTTATTATGTAAAGAAAGAAAATTGCAAATGGGGTGTACCTCAAAACTTCAACTTTGAACTGGGATTAACCGGAGACCTTCGTTTGAGCAGTATTTCACCCGATG
>PKSZ01000748.1 GCA_002869425.1 Marinilabiliales bacterium | reverse complement strand
GAACCTTATTCCCGGAGAAGTAATAGCAGCCATTATTAATGGAACAGAATAACTACTTGAAGAGTTACGTTCTTTAGGTATCAATATATGGTTAACAGGAGGAGAAACAGCCGATGTTGGTGATCTTGTGCGAACAATTATCGTAGATTCCACAGTAACCTGCCGCTTGCATAGAAGTGATATTATCTCAAATCACAGCATTGTCCCAGGTGATGTTATTGTTGGCTTATCTTCATACTGAGAAGCAAGCTATGAAAAATCCTACAATGGTGGCATGGGAAGTAATGGTCTTACATCAGCAAGACATGATGTGTTTGCCAATTACCTGGCAGAAAAATATCCAGAAAGCTATGATCCTTCTGTTCCTGCTGAATTGGTATATAGCGGAAAACTGAAACTTACTGATGAAATCAATAATCTGGGTGTTGATGCCGGAAAACTGGTGCTATCACCAACAAGAACATATGTGCCCGTTATTTCTGATTTTTTAAAGGAAAACAGAAAGCATATTCATGGAATGGTGCATTGTAGCGGAGGAGCACAGACAAAGGTTCTTCACTTTGTGGACAATATTCATATTATTAAGGATAATATGTTTGAAATTCCACCACTATTCAGAATTATCCAGGAACAATCCGGTACCGATTCAAAAGAAATGTATAAGGTATTTAATATGGGGCATCGTTTCGAAGTATATCTGGATGAGCAGTATGCACAGAAATTAATTGATACGGCAGCAAAATACAATGTGGATGCTAAGATAATTGGTCGTTGTGAAGCATCCGATTATAAGCATTTAACTATAAAAAGCGAACTGGGCGAATTTTCCTATCGCTAACTATCCTTTACTTTACTATATTTGCATTTTAACAGAAAGGAAACATTGCATTATGAGCAATAATTTAATATTAGAAAGACTAAAAGGTGTAAAAAGCAGGTTTAACGAAGTGGGCATGCTTATTACACAACCCGATGTAATTGTAGATATGAAGCGCTACATCAAACTCAATAAAGAATATAAGGATCTTGAACCCATCATTCAAGCTTATAATGAATATGTAAATGTGCTGGATAATTTAACTTCCTCAAAAGAATTGCTTGATAATGAGAAGGATGAGGAGATGAGGGAAATGGCTAAGATAGAGATTGACGAGCTTATTGATCGAAGAGATAAGCTTGAGGCTGATATAAAATTATTACTTCTTCCCAAAGATCCTGAGGATGATAAAAGTGCAATTCTTGAAATCCGAGCAGGAACCGGAGGAGATGAGGCCAGTATATTTGCCGGTGATTTGTTTCGTATGTATTCCAAGTTTTGCGAAAAGCATAAATGGAAAGTTGAGGTTACTCACGTTACGGAAGGAACCGTAGGAGGATATAAAGAAATTATTGCAAATATTAATGGTGCAGGTGTGTATGGTATCCTGAAATACGAGTCAGGAGTGCATCGGGTACAGAGAGTTCCGCAAACAGAAACACAGGGACGCGTGCATACTTCAGCGGCAACTGTTGCCATTTTGCCTGAAGCAGATGAGTTTGATGTTGAATTGAAAACAGAAGATATCCGAAAGGATACTTATTGCTCATCAGGTCCCGGTGGTCAGTCTGTAAATACAACATATTCTGCAATTAGACTAACACACATTCCTACAGGAATAGTTGTTACATGCCAGGATGAAAAGTCGCAGCTGAAGAATCTTGATAAAGCCATGAAAGAGCTTCGTACAAGGTTGTACAATATGGAGCTTCAAAAAAGGATGGATGAGCTTGCTGCCAAACGGAAAACAATGGTTTCTTCCGGCGACAGATCCGCAAAAATCAGAACATACAATTATCCTCAGAGTAGGGTGACAGATCATAGAATCAATCTTACATTGTACAATCTTCCAGTAATTATCGATGGCGAAATTGAAGAGTTGATAGAAAAACTGCAGGTTGCAGAAAATGCTGAAAGATTGAAAGATAGTGGAATGGAATAAAAAATTAGTTATGAACATCAGTAAATTAATCAGCGAGATAAAACGTAAACAGAGTTTTTTATGCATTGGATTGGATAGCGATATCAATAAAATCCCTGAATTTTTAAAGCAAAAAGAAGATCCTGTTTTTGAATTTAATAAAGCAATTGTAGACGCTACAGCTGAATATACTGTTGCTTATAAACCCAATATTGCGTTTTACGAATGCTATGGAGCCAAGGGATGGCTTACCTTGGAGAAAACAGTTAATTATATAAAGGAAAAATTTCCTGAAATATTTCTAATTGCAGATGCTAAGCGTGGTGATATTGGTAATACTTCAAAGATGTATGCCGATGCATTTTTTGGAAGAATGCCTTTCGATGCAATAACTGTGGCGCCTTATATGGGTGAAGATTCTGTTTCGCCGTTTTTAAGTTATAAAGAAAAGCATGTTATTCTATTGGCGCTGACTTCTAATCAGGGAGCTTTTGATTTTCAATTATTTGAAAATAGTGAAGGAGAGCTATTGTTTGAAAAAGTATTGAGAAAATCACAGGAATGGCCTGATAATGATCGCTTGATGTACGTTGTAGGCGCAACGAAAGCCGAAATGTTATCAGATATAAGAAAGATTCTTCCGAATCAGTTTTTATTGGTTCCTGGTGTGGGAGCGCAAGGTGGAAGTCTGGAAGAAGTTGCAAAATACGGAATGATCAATGATTGTGGACTATTGGTGAATTCAAGTCGTGGAATTATTTTTGCAGGCAAAGACCATGATTTTGCTGAACAAGCGGCAATAAAGGCAAAAGAGCTTCAACAACAAATGAGCACTTACCTATAATTTTTCTTTTTGAAAAAAATGAAAACTTTCTAATTTTGTAGCTCCAAACGGAGTTATGACGGAAGATTTTTTGCATTTTTTGTGGTATAATCAATTATACCGGGATGACGCTTATTTGTCCTGTGGTACTAAGTTTCATGTTATAAATCCCGGGGTTCCAAATCGCGATGCAGGCCCTGATTTCTTTAATGCCAAAATTGAAATTGGAAATAAAATCTGGGTTGGTAATGTAGAAATACATATTCAGGCTTCCGATTGGTATAGACATAATCACCATCTCGATTCTTCATATGATAATGTAATATTGCATGTTGTTGCCCATAATGACAGGCTTGTTAAATGTAAATCAGGTGTTGAAATTAGTTCCTTTGAAATCCATCCGGATGCATCTGTATTAAACCTTTATCAAAGCTTAACAGATAATTCTCTTGCTCAGCAGTGTGGTAATTATTTCTCAAAAATTAGCTCGATGGAAAGACTATCGGTGTTTACTTCTGCTTTTGTTGAAAGAATAGAGAAAAAGATCAAGCATAGAAGTGAAATAAGAAAACCAGAGCCAGATTTTACACAAATTGGGTTTTTATATCTTTTCAGAGCATTTGGAATGAAGGTTAATGCTGAGCCTTTTGAGATGCTTGCAAGTAAATTAAATTACCGGATACTTCTTCGTTATGCATGGAATATAGAGCTTCTGGAAGCATTGATTTTTGGTCAGGCGGGTATGCTGCATAAACCATGGAAAGATGCTTATATGAAACACATAGCTTCTGAATACTTTTTTCTTAAAGAAAAGCACAGATTAGCACCCATGCAATCGCATCTTTGGAAGTTCATGAGAATTAGACCGGCTGGATTTCCAACAGTAAGAATGGCACAACTTGCAGCATTGTTTAATTCTAATCCCTCAATAATTGGTTCCTGGTTGTCTTGTGATTCGTTATCTGCAGTTAAAAAGGCATTAAGTTTTCATATGAGCGATTATTGGAAAAATCATTACAATTTTGGTAAAGAGCTCGTTCGCAGAAACAATCAACCAGGTAAATATTTTCAGGATTCTTTAATCATTAATGCATTTGTTCCGGTTATGTTTGAGTATTCAGCATTATCTGGCAGTTATGATTACATAGAAAGAGCGATAGCAATATTGGAGGAGCTTTCGCCTGAGAATAATTATATAATCAGGAAGTGGAAAGAGTTGGGTGTGTATCCTGAAAATGCAATGCAATCGCAAGCGCTGATTCATATTTATAACGCGTTTTGTAGCCAGGGGGAATGTATTCATTGTCCTTTGGGCCGAAAATTTTTATTCAAACAAATTGACAGTTATGAAGATAAAAGAAAGAGCAGAAAACGACAGACCCAGGGAAAAGCTCATGAATAAAGGGGTATCCTCTTTGTCTGATACCGAGATACTGGCAATTATTTTAAATTCAGGATACAAAAACTTATCAGTTTTAGAGCTTGCCCGGAATATTTTGCACGATTGTGATAATTCTTTAACCAAACTGTCGAGATTAGATTTACAGGAATTGCTTAAAATTAAAGGCATTGGCAATGCTAAGGCTGTATCTTTAATTGCTGCGTTTGAATTGGGTAAAAGACGGGAAATGGAGAAACCTCTTCGTAGCAATAAAATAAAATCAAGTCAGGATGCGTTTAATTATCTGAATTCTGTAATTGGTGATTTGTCACATGAAGAATTCTGGATATTGCTACTCTCTAGAGCCAATACCATAACAAAAGCATTGAAGATTAGTCAGGGAGGTATAAGTGGTACAGTTACAGATACTCGTATGATTTTAAGACACGCGTTGAATTATAAGGCAACCGGAATGATATTGGCACATAATCATCCTTCAGGAAATACTGAACCCAGTAAAAGTGATATGACAATTACGCGGAAGATCACCGATGCCTGTAGGTTGATGGATATAAATGTTCTCGATCATATTATCGTTGGTGATAAAAAATATTATAGCTTTGCTGATCAAGGCTTAATTTGATGATACAATTTTCAGATATTCGTTTTGTAAAAAATACTGAAATTGATAACGAAAAGTGGGATCAATGTATTCAACAATCCGTAAACGGTATTGTATATGCTTATTCCTGGTATCTCGATATTGTATGTGAAGGTTGGAATGCTTTAATAGTTGGTGATTATGAGTTGGTTATGCCATTGCCCTCTGCAAGGAAATATGGTGTGCATTATAGCTTGCAACCTCTCTTTGCTCAGCAGTTTGGAGTTTTTAGTCAGACAATCTTAACTGCAGAAGTAATTTCTGCTTTTATTAAAGCAATACCCTCAAAATACAGGTTGATAAAAATTCACCTGAATACTTTTAATCCGGTTGTAAAAAATAGGATTTTTACGGAAGGTATTACTTATGAACTGGATTTAATCAAATCTTATGATGGCCTGTATAAATCATTTTCTAACAATACTCGCAGAAACATAAAGAAAGGAAAGGCTGGTAATATTTATACTGTAAGCGGTGGTCAACCGAATGTACTTGTCAACCTGATTAAAGAAAATGTTGGCACTCGCTTAAAGTTTATGGGTGAAGAAGAGTATTCAAGAATCAGGCGTATTATTTCTCAATCCGTTAGGTATAAATTGGGGCAAATGTATTGTGCCTATGATGACACCAACAATCTTGTTGCCGGAGCATTGTTTGTTGAAACCAAAGGTAAAGTTATTTATCTATTTGGATCTTCTAATGAAGCAGGAATCAAAAAAAAGGCAATGTTCGTTTTGGTAGATCAATTTATCCATGATTTTGAAGAAAATAATCTTACGCTTGATTTTGAAGGATCAAAAAGTGAGGGTTTGGCTCGTTTTTATGCTGGTTTTGGTGCCAGACAGTGTAATTTTCCAGTATATTCAGAAAACAGAATGCCCTGGCCTGTGAAGTATCTCTATAAGTTGTAAATTTCTATAGAAAAATTGACAGCATCACATTATTTTTTATCTTCGTAAGGTAAACCCAAATGCAGGTATCATGATCAAGATTATTGGAGAAACTGGTTCACTATTTACAACCTTTCTGGCAGAAATACGAGATGAGGAAGTCCAAAAAGACAGCATGAGATTCAGGAGAAATCTTGAACGTGCAGGAGAGATTTTTGCCTATGAAATTAGTAAAACACTTAATTATAAGGAAAAAGAGGTGCAAACACCTTTGGGTATTGCTCAGGTTCCAATGCTTACCGATAATATCTTACTTGCAACCATCATGAGAGCAGGTCTGCCTATGCAGCAAGGCTTGTTAAATTATTTTGATAAAGCGGAAAGTGCTTTTATTTCAGCATATAGAAAATATCATAGTGATGGTAAATTTGATATAAAGTTTGAACACCTTTCATGTCCGGCAATCGATGATAAAATTGTAATAATCTCAGATCCAATGTTGGCTACTGGTTCTTCAATGGCATTATCATACAAAGCATTGATGAAACGGGGTACTCCTGTTCACACACATATTATATCATTAATTGCCAGTAAAGAAGGTATTGATTTCATTAAAAAACAATTACCAACCGATAAGATAACATTGTGGGTGGGTGCAGTTGATGATGAGTTAACGGTAAAGTCTTATATCGTTCCGGGTTTGGGTGATGCCGGAGATCTTGCTTTTGGTAGCAAGGAATAATTTCATTTTTTATTCTGTCTGATATTAACGGGGAAAGTTTGATAACTTTTTCTGTCACACTGTATTTGATACATTTTTACTGCTATTTTAGTCAGGTGTCAATTAAATCTCTAATTATGAAATATTTATTGTTAGTTATAGCTGCTTTTTCTTTTGTATGTGCATCAGCACAGGAAAATAAAGATTCATTGTTTAAAGTATTGAACAATAAGTTCCTGGAAGAAGAATATAGCGAAGCCATTAAGGTTTGCGATCAATTTTTTGAATTAGATGAAAATAATGCAGAAGTATTTT
>PKSZ01000749.1 GCA_002869425.1 Marinilabiliales bacterium | reverse complement strand
TTTCTGGCTTGAAAAGGATCAGTAGCAAGAGCAACTTTCTCAAAATTCCGTTCTTTGGCCAGTTTATATGAGAAATAAAGATTTTCAACCGAAAATTGAGCTTCAGTTTCACATATAATATGCTGAGGAGGTATACCTATTTCTTCTGCATATAATGCCATTATATCTGCCTCAACATAAGGTGAGTAAACAGCAGAACCACTAAATATGACATTTTTTGTTATTCCCTCTTTAAACAAATAGTTCGCCCAATAGACCCTTGCCTTCATTGCTACACTCCACTTTTTCCCGTTAAAAGGAACTCCTGGTACAATTACAGCATCGTATGGTGCTTCAGAAATGGCTTTATTAAAATATTTTCTTGATGAAACCGGAAAATACGAACAACACAATAAAAAAGGTGCCAATATCACGTAACTCAGCAGTAACCGCAACATCTTTTTTAATAATCTGTGAGTAGAATTGTTTGCTGCAGACATATAATATTTCTCAAAATTTGCTAATAGACAAATTATAAACTGTTAAGATAATACTTTCAATGAATAATTACTTTTAATATCTGAGTAAAAAAACTATTTTTACGAACGTATTGTAGTTATGTTATGTTTATAAATAATGCTTCTTTTTATATTCCGGAAGGTCGTCTTGAAAATGATTTCTTTTCATCAAAATATAATTTAAGCCACGAGTTCATTTACCAAAGAACAGGTATTGTCTCCAGATCCATTGCATCTGAGGATGAAAACACAAATACTATGTCTGTTTCTTCAGTTGAAAAGCTTATAACAGATAATGAGGATATTTTGCAGAATCTTGAACTTATTGTTGGCGCTACTTATAGTCCATTTGATACAGTAGGCACTTTGGCTCACGCAGTTCAACAAAAATTTTCTATTTCAGGTGCAATGGTGGTTTCAATATCAGCAGCCTGTTCATCCTTTATCAATTCACTTGAGATTGTAGAAGGTTATTTTTCTAGTGGAAAAGCTGACAAAGCACTTGTTGTAACTGCAGAACATAATAGTAAATACTACAATTTAGATGATCCTTATTCAGGATACCTTTGGGGTGATGGTGCTGCCAGTTTTATTATATCAAATGAAAAAAGTGACAATAGTATAGAAATAATTGATATTTCAACAATGGGTCTTGCTGAAGTGGATAAAGGTCCTGAAGGTGTATTCTTGCGTCCACGCGATGGTGGAATCAGGATGCCGCATGGAAAGAATGTATTTCTAAATGCATGCAAATATATGACAGAGTCAACTGCAGGTATTTTAGAAAAAAATAACTATTCTAAACAGGGTTTGAGCTATTTAATAACGCATCAGGCAAACAAAAGAATTACTGATAACGTAAGATACCAATTGGAAATTGATGAAAGTAAGGTTCTTACGAACATTGAAAAATATGGTAATACAGGAAATGCGAGCAGTGGCATAGTACTGGCTGAAAACTGGGATAAATTTAAAGATGGAAACATAATTGCCGTTACTGTTTTTGGCGGTGGTTACAGTTGTGGAACTGCATTATTGAAAAAGTAATTTTTAAATCAAACAAATAAAAATCAAACTATGAAACAAATTTCATTAATTCTGGCAGTTATTGCCATGGGAGTTTTCTTTTCTTGTAATCAAACTGAAAAGAAACAGGTTACGTTGTTGACAGAAGTTGATTCATTGAGCTATGCTCTTGGAGTTGACATAGGCTCTAATCTGTCGCAAAATATGCAAAACAGTGGTATCGACACACTGAATGCATCGTATATTGCAGATGCGCTGCAAAAGTCTTATGATGGTGGTGAGCTGCTTATGGACGGACAGACTGCTGCTGCTTATATTGAAGCCTATTTTAAGCGCGTTCAGGAATCTCAGAGACAGGAAGATCTTAAACAATATCAGGATAACATATCTGAGGGGCAGGAATTCTTAAAAGAAAATGCAACCAAAGAAGGTGTTGTTGTTTTGCCTAGTGGACTTCAGTACAAAATTATCAATAAAGGTAATGGAGAGAAACCTGAAGCAACTGATATCGTTACTACACATTATCACGGTACTTTAATAGACGGAACTGTATTTGATAGTTCAGTAGACCGTGGGGAACCAGCTCAGTTTCCTGTAAACAGAGTTATCCCAGGATGGACAGAAGCACTTCAATTAATGCCTGTTGGATCTAAATGGATGCTTTATATTCCTTATAATCTTGCATATGGAGATAGAGGTTCAGGGAAAATTGAGCCGTATTCTACATTGATTTTTGAAGTGGAATTACTTTCTATTGATGACCAACCTTCTCGTTAAGGAATAAAAAATGGCTACACGGGAGGAGTAAAGAAGGTTGAACGGAGTAAAGAACGGATGGAAACCCGTGCAGCCATCCAATACAAATATATATATATTTTAAGGTTTCATCAATAGGTTTTCATCGTTATTTTACGATGAATGTACTTTTTAACGTTTTTATACGTTATTTTCAACCTTGCTCTTCATCTTTATTCTTCTTACTACCCTTATAAAGAGTGTATTGTATAAGCCTGCACTCCAACTGCCCATTATACAGCAATGTTTTACGTGAATGCCGTAGACCTATCGATTTTACTGCATTTTTATTTCCACTGAAAAGCCATGCAGTAAAACCGGTAAATGTATTCTTAAATGCATTCCCCACAGTTTGATATAAGCTATTTATGTCTTGCTCCTTTATTCGCAAGTCATATGGAGGATTTGTAATTATAACACCATTTTCTACATTGGGTTCCGGATAATCTTCTATTGCACATAAACGAATTGATATTTCTGATGCAAATCCAGCTCTTTCGATATTTTCACGAGCATTTCTTACAGCTACAGTTGACTTGTCTGCACCATATATCAACAATGGAACGGTAAATTTCTTCTCAGAACAACCTGTTCTTATATCATCAAATAACTGATCGTTATATCCAAACCAGTTTTTAAAACAAAATTGGGTCCTATTGATATTGGGAGGTATCTCATTTCCAATAAGGGCTGCTTCAATTAAGATTGTACCGGATCCACACATGGGATCAATGAGCACTTGTTTTCTGTTCCATCCAGATAAAAGCACTAAACCTGCTGCCAGACACTCATTCAAAGGTGCTTCTGGCTTACCCGTCCGATAACCTCTTTTATATAATGGCATCCCACTACTATCCAGATATAGAGCACAATTATTATTTATAATATGAACATGAATCATTACATCCGGATCTGGAAACTTAACATTAGGTCTTTTACCCGTTTCCATTCGAAAATGATCTGCAACAGCATCTTTTACTTTCAAATACACAAATCCGGTATGATTAAAAAACTTTGAATGCACTACACTTTCAACAGCAATTGTTTTATCAACACTAAAATACTTTGACCACTGTATTTTTTTAGCATTGTTATACAATTCATCAGCTTTTCTTGCTTTGAATCCAGTAATAAAAACCAATACTTTAATGGCTGTCCGTAAGTATATATTTGCTTTATAAAGCACTTCGTCATCACCTTCAAATGATACAGCTCTTCTAAGAATGGTAATGTTTTTGCCACCAATCTGACGTACTTCCTCTGCCAAGATTTCCTCCAGGCCAAAAAATGTTTTAGCAATAAACTTTTGCATATTTACTGAATTTCAATGATTACAATTTTCTCAGTGGCAATTGGTAACATAATAAACTTTATCTCTGGATTTATTATTTCACTTGCCCTCTGACCGTTAAACCAAATATTTTTTAATCTCAAATTTTTTATCTCCGTTACCTCAGGATTGCAGAATTCTTTGCCTTGTTCTATATTGTTAAATTTCTGTATGCATTGCCTTTCTTCAGAAACTTTTTCATGAAAAGCATTATATATCTCAAAGCCATTATTATGACTATACCTGTATTTAATAATTTTTTTCAATGATTCCCAACCCTCACTCGTTTTGTGATGGTATATACGTATTTCATCAAGGCGTTCCAACGAATCATACAAATAAAATGTGCTTGATTTATGTGTTATTCCAACAGTTTCGACAAATGACAACTTGTTATTATTATACAAATATCTATCTGTATTCAAAATGGCATATGTTTTAAACCTACTCGTATCTGAGGCAAAATAATCATTACCCATGCTATCCTTTCCTGAGTATTTCCATGTAAATTCCTGAATCCTGTAATTTGTATCAAATAAGAAAGTATATTTTGTTGACTTTATCAAAGGATTCGTAAGCTTTACCTTATGATACTTTACCATTTCAATTTTTGAAATTACATTTTGCTCGAGGAAATCTCTACCTACAATTAATGTATCATTTTGTCCAACACCCAGATAAGATAGTAATACTAAGTAAGAAACAGAGACAAATCTTCTAATGATCAAAATAACAGCTTGAATTTACCAAACAACATCATTGACGGTATCGTCCTTATAGATAACAAGAGAATCTTTTTGATCTATGGTTTTAACTATAGGGTCTTTTTCTTCTATGATTTTAACAGGCTTTTTACTTTTATCATTGCCTGTACATGAAAACAGAACCAAAGAAATGATAACAAAGAAAATAACTGGCAGAATTCTCATAATAATTATCGAATTGTAAATGATATACCTACTTCAACACCTGCACCTGAAAGCTTAGGATCGGGCAAGTTTACACTTGATTCATATGTTTCATCATATGTTACATCAGACATTACATTTAACTGATATGAAACATTTGGTCGTAATGAAATTGAAATTGCCTGATTAAGATTAAATGTTGCCCTTAAACCCCCTGTAACTCCCAGATAAGTCTGATTGAAATTCATAATATTTCCAATAAACTTTGCCTGTCCCAGATGCAAGCTATTATGATCTACTGGTGCTGAAGTCGCTTCAACTATATTCTCTACTCCCTGATCATAACCATAACCATAAACAAAACCCAATGAAACAGAAAGAACAAAAGGATGAATTCCTTTTTTACTCATCCTGTAAACTTTCATTTTTCTAAACTTGGCTCTGTGCTTAGTATAAACGTTAACATCCAGAATTATTGGAATTGCAATATAATTGGCTTTAAGAGTAGACATCCCTATGTTTCCAGATGCAAAATTTGAAGAATCAATAAAACTCATTTGCCCTCCCTTTGCATAATGAGATACTCCTGCGTATAAAGCCAAGCGTTTATTAATCTGGATATCAGCCTGTATACCAGCATGCGTTGAGTACTTTTGTACATAGTAATTATTAATATGCTGGCCTTCAATTAACGTCTCAAGACTTGGTGCTCCATATAACCCAATTCCTATTTTCGACTGACCAAGTACAATTTGTGTAAATGAACAGACTAAAAAAATACTTAATATTAGTGCGATTTGCTTCAATGGACCAATTTTACGATTGCAATATAACGAGAATTTAGCATTAATAAAACTCGTACTTTATGATTTGTTCTTTCACCAAACTATTATCCGCATCAAAATAACTTCTCTTAACAGGTAATCCTTTACCGTTAAACTCATATTTTATAATATTTACCTGTTTTCTATGTTCTCTACGATCATTTTTACATTGCAGCAGATTCCCATCATCATCATACTGGTAAAGCCAGGTAACAACATATTTTCTATCATGTGTTTGAATTTCTTTCACCAATAGATTTCTCTCATTATATATTCCTTTCCACTTATATTTGCTGGAATTTGCAAGATACTCTCCCTTTGGTTTCATTACAGCGTTAACAATATCTCCATTATTGTTGTATGTATAATTCTCATAAAAATTCGGATTGGAAATTCCTTTAATATTTCCTGATTTATAATACTTGTATTTTGTTGATCCTGTGAACAGCGTATCAAATATTTTTATTTCTGAAAGAATTCCATCATTATAAACGTATTTTTCAAATCGTACTGTATCAGTAGATCCTTCATCAAATGAAAATCGTGATTTAATCTTCCCTTCCTCATTATAGTCATAACTGTATACCCTAGCATTTACCCAACTTTTCAATTTCTCATAAATAACATTTCCGTTTTCATCAAAATACTCAACAAAGTCTCCATAATCAATGGATTTAATTTTGTTTTTTAATACCAATTCATGATCGATGCGTTCGTTCAAATGTCGCTTCAGTAATTCCTGAGCAATCAAATTACTTGTAAGCACAGCAATAACAACTATGCAAAATAAAAATTTCATCCGGTATATTTGATTTCTAAATGATTATTAATTTTCAAGACGACGCATAATACCTTCCAGTATAAAACCTTCCTTGCGGATACCTCTTTCTTCTTTATTATCCGTAAAATAAACCTTTCCAAAATAGGATTTTCTCACCCCCTCATCATTATCCATAAACAAAGGATCGTTTGGATTTTTTGTAAGGTAAACAGCAAAGTTGCTATAGCCCCATTTCTTAAACCTCCACATAAAATCCCATTGGTTGCTTTCCTCCTTGCTGTCTGTTTTGTATACTACAAAATCAGCTTCATCAATATCGTCAACTACAAGATATGAAAAATCAGCATCATCAGGATGAGTCATTTCAATAACTGTCTGAGCTTTCATTACAAAACAGGAAAAAATAAGAATAATAACCAATAAATGTTTCATCGTTATGTAATTTTTAAACTTTATGGTATACCGGGAAATGCGTCTACCATTTGAACCTTCACATCTGGAAAAGCATCCACAAACTGTATCTTAACATCCGGAAATGCATCAACATATTCCCATTCACCACAGTCATCAGGAAATGCATCAACCACTTTTACT
>PKSZ01000193.1 GCA_002869425.1 Marinilabiliales bacterium | reverse complement strand
TGAAACTATCTGCCCAAATGGCTCATATATTGCTGGATGTATTGTAAAATCGACAATATTATACAATTCCTCAGGATGATTTGAAAATTCAAGAAACCGAACATTGTCAAGTGCTGAATGTACTTTTGGATAACCAACAATAATCAATTCAATCGGCTCATTTTGTAATTGCTCAAACAAATTAAAAAGAAAGGGCAAACCTTTCCTTTCGTGACTTGAAGAAACAAACAGAAATGTTTTTTTATCTCCCCGAATATCATACTTCTCTTTCAGGGCTATTCGGGTTGACTCTTCAAGAATTTTAAACTTTTTCGTATTCAATGGAGGATATAAAACCTGTATTTTATCCTCGTCTATCCTATAATCGTTGATTAACTCGTGGCGAATCATTTCTGAGCAAGCAAAAATTACTTTTGAAGATAAAAATGATCTCTTCTCCATTTCAATCTGCTGACCGTCACTCACTGAAAAAGAGCTCTTTTTCAATGCTCTGAGATATCCTACATGATTTCCCGGCGCCAATACGGCATCCTGACCTTCTGTTCTTCCCAATGACAAACTAAAATCAAATTGATTATTACCAAGATATTTCTTCACCTTATCACTAAATGCTTTCTGTCTCCAGGGCTTTAAAACCAAACCCGGTGATAAAAGAACAATTCTCACGTTTTCAGGAACACTTACTCCTTCTGAAATTCTGGAACAAATTAAACAAACCTCATCTCCTCTTTCCAGGAAAAAATTCATATAATTCATCAGGCGGGTTTCCAACCCACCCCTCAATGTATAACGATAATGAATCAATGCAACTTTCATTCAATACAAATATAACCATCCTTTACTCAATCTTTGTTATTTTTGTTTTAATAGCACACGCAAAGCAATGAAAAGAATTCTATATTTTATCTCGTTTACTACCATCATAGCACTGGGTGGTTGTAAAAAACAATTCTCAGATCAGCCATATACAAAAGTAATTGGCCATGGAGGAGCAGGATATGATATGTGGTATCCGCCCAATACAGCACAAGCTATATATAAAGGATTTGAGCAGGGTGCTGATGGATTTGAAATAGATGTACAGCTCAGCTCAGATCATCATCTTGTTGCATTTCACGATTCCTATCTTACAGCCAAAACAGATGCCAACCAATATATTTATGAGTTGGACAGCAATGAAATAAGTAAAATTGTCATTGACTACTACAACTTTGGTAAATTTAAAATTACATTTATTGACAATCTGCTTAAAGGACTTAAACAAGATGGCTCTCCCATATTTTTGGATTGTAAAATAAACTATCCTCCTGAACTAAGCTACGAAGATTATATTGAGTTGTTTTCTTCACAAATAGTAAAACTGATTACAAAATATCCTGAGTACAAATTCATAACAGAAACACGAAACATTCACTTCCTGAGAAAAGTAAAAACAAAACTGCCGAATGCAATAATATTTTACAATCCTCCTGATTACGAAGATGGTATACAAACTGTTAGTGATAACAACTTCCAGGGACTGAGTATTTCTTCTGAACTTATTACAGCTGAGCAGGTGAAAAATGCACAAAGTGCCGGAATAGAAATTTCTCTTTTCGGTTGTAGTTCAAAAATTAAAAACAGAAAAGCCCTTGCAAAAGCACCTGATTATATTCAAACAGATAAAGTAAAGCACTTGAGGAGTTTACTTTAGTTTCTTTACAAAGAATACATTAATGACAACCCCAAAGAACTGCCCTTAAGATTCTGATTATCTTTACGATGAATAAATAAATAATAATACTTCAAGCCGAACTGTATATGATCATCAATTTCATAAGAAAGAGAAATACCAGCAGCCAGTCCATAATGAAATTTTGATCCGCTGGATAAATCCATCTTCCGGGGCTTTAATTTATCATCAAAGCTATAATAAGGAATTTTTGAAGCAAACTCATAAATCAAACAAAACTCGGTAAAGGGATTAACGTGAAGTTTATCAAACTGGAAATTTCCATTTAAGCCCAAAGGAAAGGATAAAAATTTTGTACCCCTTTCATGACTATATGTTTGCCACTCAAGCAAGGAATCCTCAACCGTAATAATCTCCTCATCAACCACATAAACATGAGCAGTATCTGATCCGTTTATAACAAAATAATCATCAAGCGTATCACGTAAAACAATGTCGTTTACATAATAATTCAACTTTGCAGAATGGTAATGAAAAGCAGATCGGTAATTCAGCAGAGACATCCCAATGGAAAGACCAAGTAAATCTTTTCCAATATTGTAATGCATTCCTGCATATTGACTCAGTCTGAACAATTCTGCATTTTCGAGGTATTCTGCCTGCTTTGCGGAGAATTTCTCTGTGGAATAATCGGGAATCATTGCCAAACCTGAAAAATTAAAGCCAAAGGCCTGTGTTAGGTTTTCATAAAAATCACAATCCGATTCAACTACAACTGTTTTCTTAATAACCACAGGCTCTTTAACAACGATAACCGTATCATAATGAATCGAATCCGGAGGATTTTGATTTTCGGCAGTAACGTTCTGTGCTTGTATTTGCAAACAGAAAATCGAACACATAATCAGACCTACAACCGCAATTTTTAACATAATGCAGTTACTTGCGTTTCCACCATTTTGGTTTATCAACGGTATCAAATTCGTATACTGTATCCTGTTTCACAATTATAACTTTTTCCTTTTTGTGAATCTCCTGATTCTGATCCTCAACAGCTTTAATAGTATCGAATGTTGATTTTGTATTCTTTTCTACCGGTTCCTGCTCTACCTCTGTCTCTACTTCTGCCTCTGTAGTTTTAACAAATGCATTTTCATCTTCTGACTCCTTCTCCTCAACATGGTTTTTGGGTTCTTTTTCCTGCTTCTCCTCTTGAATAATGCTTCCAACTTTTTCTTCTGTAATTTCCTCCGGTTCTTTCTGTGAACTTACACTTCCAGGGCTTTCTGCCTCAACGTCTATTGTACGTGCCGAATTGTTTTCGGGCCACGCCAAAACTGAAACAGAAACTATTGCCAAAATTCCCAATAAAACATAAACGAAATTAAAATGTTGAAATCCGGATTTAAGAAACAAACTATAGGCCACTGATCTTTTCACAGCCTTCCATTCCTCTTCTTTAGTCTGAACTTTGTGGTTTTTGAGTCCCGATTGGTATAATTCGTCTACTATGTCTTTTTTTTCTGTCACTTTACAAGTTTTTTAATACTCATTTCAAAAAGTTGATTCTTAAGAAGTTTTTTTGCTCTTAACAGTCGGGTTCTACTTGTCTTTTCATCTATCAAAAGCATACCGGCTATTTCCTTATGCTTATACCCATCGAGTACAGACATAGAGAAAACAATTCTAAAATGATCGGGGATTGTTTTTAATGCAGCCATTAGCTCATCTTCTGTAAATCCAGCCCTAGCCACTGTGTTGTAATCTTTTTTCAAATCAGACTCATGCATTTTATCAACTGCATTGTCCTCTTCATACTGCTCATCAACTTCCTGTTCGTTTGTTCTCTCTTCATCAATCTGTTCGAAATAATAATTGGATTGATTTTTTTTATAATAGTTGATGGCCGTGTTTACCATTACCCTTTTCATCCAGCCTTCAAAAGAACCTTTCCACTGATATTTTTTTATGTTCAGAAAAACCTTTAAAAAGCCCTCCTGTAAAATATCAGAAGCTTCATCCATGTCGCGGGCATAACGAAAACAAATACTTTTCATTAGCGGCGCATACAAATCCCATAGTTTCTGCTGGGATTTTCTCTTATAGCGCATACAGCCCCTTATAATCTGTTCATCAACATCCATGAAACTCAATTATTAGACAATATAAAATGCGAAACGTTCCCAAATTTAATCGATAAAAATCAAATCCTGCAATATTGCATCAGATAACAACCATCCATCCAGTGTCATTACATAAAATCCGTAACAATCTTTCATCCAGCCCTTTTGAATACATGCATCAAACTTTGAGATAAGTCTTTTGGTATACTGACTGCCAAAGTTTGTTTCTGAATATTGGAGATCAAATCCATTTTTTGTTCGCAGACTGGTTAATATATAATCATTGAGTTTGTCTGAAATGGATAGTTCTTCTCTTTGCGAAAAATTTGAATTATTTTGAATTCCTTCTATGTATTTGCTGATATTGGAACAATTCCAATCTCTTGTAAATCCATTGAATGAATGTGCCGAAGGTCCCAAACCTAAATATTGCGTTTGATTCCAATATGAACTATTATGCAAAGATTTATGTCCGGGTTTTGCAAAATTGGAAATCTCATAATGGCAAAAGCCATTATCTGTTAAAACCTGATTTAGCAATCGATATTGCTCAATCTGCAATTCATCATCTACCAATTCCATACTTCCGTCTTTTAGCTTGGTATAAAATGAAGTACCCTCATCCACCGACAGACAATAAGCAGAAATATGATCTACCTGTAAACTTAATACCTTATTCAGGTTTTCATTCCAACTCTTTATACTTGAGCCGGGAATTCCATAAATTAAATCAATGGAAACATTCTCAAAACCAACAGACCTTGCTTTTTTCACAGAGTCAATGGCCTGATTTGCATTGTGCCTCCGATTCATCAACAACAATTCATTATCTATAAAAGACTGTATGCCAACACTTAACCTATTAAAGCCTGCTTGTTTCACTTTTTTCAGCCATTCAATACTGATATCATCCGGATTGGCTTCAATGGTACATTCAATTCCTGGATTAAATGAATATTTTTTTCCCAGGAAAGACATTATTTCTTCGATTAGAACAACCGGAATATAGCTCGGCGTTCCTCCCCCAAAATATACAGAATGGACGTTTTTATCGGTTAGATAGGTTTTTCTTATATCTGCTTCAGAAATTACTGCTTTAGCCCATGGCTCAATGTTTTCAGACTTATCAACTGAATAAAACGAGCAATATGAACATTTGCTTTTGCAAAAAGGCACATGAATGTATATGGCAGACATTCAGCAAAGTTAGAATAAAATTAATCTGATGGAAAAAGAAATCCCCCGGGCGGGGGATTTACAAGCGTAAAGCTAATTGTAGGTGGCTTTATTTTGGGGACTTGAGGACAACTTTTTGATTGATACATTATTTAATAGCATCGCCAAATCCTTTGCACATTCAATAGATGCAAAGAGAAAAAAAAAGGTTGCACGAAATAACAATTAAATTGGAATAATAGACAAACCTATTGAGTAGTAGCGAAATACAGGGCCTTTATTTTCAACAAAAAGGTTTGTCATAGTATATGATGCTGATACAGACATTTTCCCATAACCAATACGAATGTATGGACCATACCGGTAATTCAGTAAATTTTTTATCCTGTATTCTTTGAATTTTACTTGTTCGTTGGGTTTACCCGGTCTAAACTCGTCGCCATCATACTTTGTATGTGATTGAAAAAGATATCCCCCTTTCACACCCACGTTCAATTTAAAGCTTCGACCTTTATTATCTGGAATGGTACGATATCTGAGCTCCAATGGAATCTCAAAATAATTAGCAATAATTTTGTTATTGGAATAGCTAATACTATCAGGAAATAAATCCAGATGGGTTGCCCCGATACTATCTAATTGCGGATATCCGTTGGTGTATAAATTATTTGCACTAAATCCAGCACCTGCTGCAAAACAAATCAAAGTATGCTTACCAATTACAGGAGCCATGATATGCATTCCAAAACCAAAAGACGCTGTTTTAACAGAAATATTATCATTATCATTTACCCACTGATCAGAATTAACATTGATGACAACAAAATCGTTATCCAATTGCTTAAATCTTCTGACAGAAGAAAACATACCATCATCCTGAGCTATTGAGTTGAACTCAAAAAGAAAAATACAAACTAATAAGAATAATGAATGGTTAAACCTATTCACCTAAATACTATTTGTTTTCTATTTTTTCTACCTCCTCAGGATTATATTCTTCTCCAGCATCCTTCATTATTTTTATTGCAGCATCCAAATCCTTTTCGCGAACCTGTATACGCACACCATCTGCACAATCAAGTACAGTTTTAGTAGAAACAATGGCATTAATTCCTGCCTGCTCAAGCAGTCCTCTTAAAATATGAGCCCGGTGAGCATAACTAAAATATGCAAGTGTCATCAATCTATCTTCCATAACTTTTTATTTGTTTATACGAAATTAAAAAAATATCGTTTTATTAATTTAACAATTTAAAATCCAATTGCTTCTTTTGCAAATCTGCTCTTACAATTCTGATTGTAACATCATCACCAATAGAGTATCTTCTACGAGTATGTTTTCCATAAATTGCATAATTTTCTTCATCAAAAACGTAATAATCATCATCCATATCTCTTAAAGGAACCATTCCTTCGCATTTGTTGGCTTTCAATTCAACATAAATACCCCAGTCTGTTAAATCTGAAATTACACCATCAAAAATTTCTCCAATACTATCCTTCAAAAACTCAACCTGTTTATACTTTATAGAGGATCTTTCAGCTTTTTCTGCTCGTTGCTCCATTTCAGAAGAATGACGACACTTTTTTTCAAGAATCTGCAATTCCTCTGGATTTCTCTTGTTTAAAACAGCATCCAAAAGCCTGTGCACCATTACATCCGGATATCTTCTTATGGGTGAAGTAAAATGTGTATAATGTTTAAAGGCCAAACCGTAATGTCCAATATTTTTTGTAGAATACTTAGCCTTTGCCATAGATTTCACAGCAAGCGTTTCTACTACATTTTG
>PKSZ01000524.1 GCA_002869425.1 Marinilabiliales bacterium | reverse complement strand
ATTCGGTGAATTTTCAAACAGATACAACTTTCACTAGTTTTGGAGGAACAGATGTATTTTTGTTAAAACTTCTTGAAGATGGGTCATTTGACTGGGCTAAGCAAGCAGGAGCTAATGTTAATGATTTTGTCTTCAATTCAATAGCAATTGGAAATGAAGACTCTATTTACATTGCAGGAGGATTTCGAAATACTTTAGAAATTGATGGTTCAACAATTACCTGCACTGACCTTTATGATATATTTCTTGCGAAGTTTACGGCTGATGGTGAGCTCACCTGGTTAAAGCAAATTGGAACAGGAACCAGCAATGAAATCTCATATGATATTGAAGTGGATAATAGCAATAATATTATAATGTGTGGTTTTTACAAAACAATTCTTGAATTTGAAAACGACACATTACATGGAAATGCATTCGTGAATAATTTTTATGCCAAATTTGATGCCAATGGAAATGAACTTTGGGCAAAAAACATTTTAGGGACATCTAATAGCGACAGAATTGTATCGGTTGCAGATTTTGATTACGGATATATATTTGGTGGATATTTTCTTGATTCTCTATTTGTTAGCTCTGACACTATAACATCATCAAATGGGTCTGCTGAATTTGTTATTTTTAAAACGGATTTTCTTGGCAATGTACAATGGATTAGAAGATCATATGGTGGGTCAAATGATGTTATAAGCGAAATTACATGTAACGAAAACGGTGATGTTTTTGTAGCTGGATATTATAATAGCACTAATCTTCAAATAGATTCGACGGCAACAATTGTTTCAACTCAATCTATTTCGAATACTGGAGGAGCAGACATTATTGTCTATATGATGACAACTAATGGTAACTTAAGTTGGTTAAAAACAGCTGGAAGTATTGCTGATGATATTGCTACTGGTATCACTTATAATGATGGTATTATATTAGCTTCTGGACAGTTCCAGGCTTTTATTAATTTCAACGACAATACATTAACGTCGAATGGAGCAACTGATGCATTTGCAGTTGCATATAATTCATCTGGGCAATACTTGTACTCAAATTCTATAGGAGGTACTGTTGAGGATAAAGGTATCTCAAACGCTATTACGTCAAATGGCAGTTTCTTGGTTGCTGGCACTTTTAAATCTGCTAATATTGATTTCAATTCTAATTCATACGTTAATCCAAATCCAGGCACTGAAGATGCTTTCATCGCTAAATTCGGTACCATCAATCTTGATTTTGTAGTTACAAACGATTCTTGTAACAGTGGAGGAACAGGAGCTATAGACCTTACGGTTTCTGGTGATGCCCGTCCACCATACACATACATTTGGGACGATCCGTCTGCTTCTACAACAGAAGATGTTTCCGGACTTGCAGCTGGCTGGTATACTGTTACCATGACAGACGTTAACGGAGCCATTAAAATTGATTCCGCATATGTGGATGAACCGGAAGAATTTCAAACTTTATTCTCCAATACCAACGCATCCTGTGGTGGGGGCGATGGTGCAATTGACCTGCTGGTAACCGGCGGTACTGCTCCATATACTTACAACTGGAGTGATGCAGGTGGTTCAACCACGCAAGATATTTCAGGACTCGATGCAGGAAGCTACACAGTTACCATTACAGATGCACTGGGTTGCAGTACAATTGAAACAACTACTGTTAATGTTACCAATGCGCTAAACTTAACGCTAATTGCAGATAACGAAACTTGTGGACAAAACGATGGTTCCATCGATCTTACGGTAGACGGTGCCAGTGGTTCTGAAACCTACCTTTGGAACAACAGTGCAACAACTCAGGATATAAGCTCTCTTTCATCAGGAACTTATTCAGTAACAGTTACTGATGGAGCTTGTACAAAAACAGGTACCGTTGCTGTTGGTGAAACAGTAGGTCCAACAGCTATTGCAAATGTTACCAACCCTTCTTGCTCTGGTGGTGATGGAGAAATCAACCTGGTACCTTCATCAGGGATTCCTCCTTATACATTCCTTTGGGATGATGCTGGCAACAGTACAACGGAAGACCTTTCTGGACTGGATGCTGGCATTTACAATGTAATTGTTACAGATGATAATGGTTGTACAACAACAGCAACAGCAAGTCTTACTACCACAGAAAACATTACTGTAACTGCTCAACCTACAGCGGCTTCCTGTGGTAACGATGATGGTGCTGTTAACCTCACGATTTCTGGAGCCAGTGGTTCAGAAGCATACAACTGGAGCAATGGCGAAACCACACAAAACATTACAGGACTATACGCAGGAAATTATTCTGTAACAGTTACTGATGGAAATTGTACAGAAATCACAACGGTTATTGTCCTGAACTCTGACGGTCCTTCAGCTTCTGTATATGAAACACAACCAACCTGTGCCGCAAATGACGGAGCAATAAACCTTGTTCCTTCCGGAGGTACAACACCCTATTCATTCCAATGGGATGATGCTTCATTAAGCACAAGCGAAGACATATCAGGTCTGGGAGCTGGCACGTATAGCGTGACAATTACAGACAATACAGGATGTTCTACAACTGCTAGCAGTATACTTAGTATTGATGGTAGTCCGGAGATTGATTTTCTTTCATCGGACGCAACTTGTGGCAACATTAACGGAACAATTGATCTGATTGTAACCGGAGCAAGTGGTTCAGAAACATACAACTGGAGTAACTCTGAAACAACGCAGGATCTTAGTGGTCTTACAGCAGGTATTTACTCAGTTACTGTAACTGATGGTAACTGTACTGCTTCAGTTTCAGTTGCAGTTGGAAATACAAGTGGTCCTACCGCAAGCATTTATGCCAGTAATCCGAGTTGTACCGGTGCTGACGGAGCAATAAACCTTGTTCCATCTGGTGGCGGTGGCGGATATACCTTTGAATGGGACGATGCTTCAAACAGTACAACAGAAGATCTATCCGGATTAGATGCAGGTACATTTAATGTAACTGTTACAGATGCAAACTCATGTACAACCATGGCTTCTGCCACAATATCAACACCAAACAGCCCGGGAGCTATTGCAATAGGAACAAATCCAAGCTGTACTGGTGCTGATGGGGAAATTGATTTAACAGTTTCAGGAGGACTTGCACCATACGCATACAATTGGAATACTACAGATACCGATCAGGATTTATCCGGATTAGATGCCGGTACATTCAATGTAACTGTTACAGATGCAAACAACTGTACAACCACAGCTTCTACAAATCTTGAAACACCAGATAACCCTACAGCTGTTTATGTAACAACAAATCCAAGCTGTACTGGTGCCGACGGTGAAATTGACTTAACAATCAGCGGCGGGTCAGCGCCGTACTCATATAACTGGTCAAATTCTACTACTGATCAGGATCTATCTGGATTGGATGCAGGCGCATATGCTGTTACAATTACAGATGCTAACAACTGTACAACTACTACAACTGCATCACTTGTTAATCCATCTCAACCTGTTGTTATCGTTGATGTAACAAATCCTAGTTGCACGGGTGCTGACGGGGAAGTAAATGTGTCTGTTTACGGAGGTACATCACCTTATTCCTACATATGGAACACAACAGATACCGATCAGGATATAACAGGACTCGATGCAGGAACATATGCTGTTACGGTTACAGATGCAAACAATTGTACATCTGAAGTCAGTGCAAACTTAGTATCACCGACAAATCCAACACTTAATTTATATGGATCAGATCCATCTTGTTTAGACAATGATGGTAGTATCAACCTGATTGCTTCAGGAGGAGCCTCACCATATGCTTATAATTGGGATATAGGTGAAACAACAGAAGATGTTTCCGGTCTTTCTGCAGGTTCATACAGTGTTACGCTAACAGATGCTAATAATTGTTCTTCAATCGGATCTATAGAATTAGCTTTACCCGATGGTACATCTATTAGTTTTATAAATTCAGATCCTTCATGTGCCGGAAATGACGGTTCAATTGATCTGCTTGTGAATGGAGGAGCATCTTCTTATAGTTACAATTGGAGTAATACTGAAACAACTGAAGATATTACTGCTCTGTCTAGCGGTACATATTCCATTACGGTTACGGATGCAAACAATTGTGAAGTAACGGGATCAACAGTCTTAAATCCTTCTACAGCACCTGAACTGGTTCTTGTTCCAACGTCTCCTACATCAGGAAATAACGGAAGCATTAACCTTGTTGTGGTTGGAGGAGAATCACCATTTACTTATGTATGGGACAATGCTGAAACAACAGAAGATATTACCGGACTTTCTGTTGGCTGGTATATTGTTACTGTAACAGATAATAATTCATGTGTTGCAATAGATTCAGTCGAATTAACCAGCGGTGGCGGACAATCAACGACAGATCTTTTCGCATACTTATCAGGATCAGATCCTGATTGCCCGGGAGATGCTTCCGGAAGTATTAATACAACTGTAACTGGCGGAACACAACCATACTCTTTTGTATGGTCAGGAGGGGAAACTACTCAAAATATTAGTGGCCTGGTTGCCAACACATATATCGTAACTATATCAGATGCTGGCTCACAAACCTATATTGATTCAATCACCTTATCTAATCCGGCTGAAATGAGTGTTTTCTTCTATTCAGATGCACCAGATTGCTATAACGGAACAAATGGAAGTGCCGAGGCGATCGTTTTCAATGGTCAGGCACCATATTCTTACACATGGTCTTCTGGTGATACAGATCAAAATGCAACAAATTTAGCTTCTGGATATACATATTTAACAGTAACTGACAATAATGCTTGTACAATTAATGATTCCATTAATTTGAATAATCCTGCGCAGGTATTAACAGATGTTGTTGTTGAAAACAATCCTTGTGCTGCCTACGATCAGGGTGAAGCAGATCTTAGCATTTACAACGGTACTGCTCCATATACTTATAACTGGTCTAACGGTTCAAGCACTCAGGATATTGATAACCTTACAGCAGATACATATTATGTAACGATTACTGATGCCAATGGTTGTGAAGCAATTGATTCTGCAACTATTACTGATCCAACAGGAATGAGTATCACATTGCTTGCAACAGATGCTTCATGCCAGGGAATTAATACAGGAAGTATAGATGCTACAGTCACAGGAGGTAGCACTCCTTATACATTTAACTGGGATGATGCCTTGAACAGTACAAGCGAAGATATTTCTTCACTGGCAACAGGAACATACACACTTACTGTTACAGACGCTAATGGTTGTTCAATGACAGAATCTGCTACGGTAAATGCAGTTTCTGCGTTAAGCTTAACACTTTCACCTACACAACCAACATGTAATGGTATTGATGATGGCTCAATCAATGCTGGTGTGCTGGATGGTGTAGAGCCATACTCATTCCAATGGAGTAATGGTGAAACAACTCAAAACATTAGCAACTTAAGTGCTGGTGACTACAGTTTAACAGTTACTGACTTTAACGGATGTTCTATTAATGGTAATAATACATTAAGCAACTCTACTGGTTTAAGCATTACTTTAACAACTACAGATCCAACTTGTTTTGGTCTGGATAATGGTACAATTGAGGCTACAGTTACAGGAGGTTCTTCTCCATACACTTACTTATGGAATGATGAAAACAACCAAACTGATGCTTCAGCTTCTGATCTATCAGAGGGAACATACACAATTACTGTAACAGATGACAATGGTTGCTACGAAGTTGATTCAGCAAGCATCAACAACACCAATCAACTGGAAGGAAATGTTACTGTAACAGCTCCTTATTGTACCGGAAAGGCAGATGGTTCATTAACCACAACTGTTTCAAATGGTACTTCTCCATATGCATATAGCTGGTCGAATGGTGAAACCACATCAGACCTTGAATCACTGGATACGGGAACATACTCCGTTACAATAACCGATGACAACAACTGTCAGGATATTGTTACAGTATTGATAACCCCAACGGTTGAAGTTTCATTGAATGTAGTGAGTTCTGATCCTCAGTGTTATGGTCTTTCTACAGGTAACATTACAGTTAGCCCGGTTAATACAGTTAGCCCGGTTACTTATGAGTGGTCAAACGGAGCAACATCACAGAACCTTCAGAATATTGTTGCCGGAACATACACATTGATTGCAACAGATGATAGTTCCTGTGTGGCTTCTGCAGAAGTAACACTTACTGAGCCAGAAGAAATACTTGCTTCCATTAACTCTGTTACACCACAATGTAGTGGTCAGAATACTGGTTCTGCATTAGCATCAATATCAGGAGGTGTTGAACCATATTCATATACATGGAAAGAGTATAACAATGCTGACAGTACTGCTATCGATACCGATTCATTACTAGAGAACATCTCAGCTGGAACATACTATTTATGGACTCTTGATGATAACAACTGTATGAGTCTTGATTCTGTTACTATAACAGATCCGGTAGCAATTAGTGCAAACAATAACAGTTCAGAATTTATTTGTTCTGGCGAGCTTGGATCAATTGATCTTTCAGTCTCCGGTGGAACAGAGCCATATTCCTTCTCATGGTCGAATGGATTAACAGAAAGCCAGATTTCCGGACTTTCAGCGGACACCTATTCATATACGGTAACCGATGCAAATGCATGTACATACGAATCCAATATCGAACTGGTTGAATCAACAGAGATTACCATTGAAGATTCTGTAAATATGCCTGCTTGTTTTGGTATGACAAATGGCAGTTTATATCTTGACGTAACCGGTGGTGTTAGTCCATATACATATGACTGGACGATTGATGGTTTTTCTTCACCACTTGT
>PKSZ01000246.1 GCA_002869425.1 Marinilabiliales bacterium | reverse complement strand
TATTCTGGCTCAGAATAATACAAGTTCTCCGTATTCAATGTACGGAATCGGTGATTTGGCAGGTGATGCGTTTGGCAGAGCCCGTGCGTTTGGAGGTGCTTCAATTGGAGTCGCTTCAAATCGGTATATAAATACCAAAAATCCCGCAGCATATGCTGCATATGATAGCTTGTCATTCTTATTTGAGTTTGGAGCAAGGAGTATTACAAAGGATTATGAAACCAATAGTAGTTCATTCTCCAGTACAGATCCCAATATTCAATACATTACAATGGGCTTCCCTATAACTTCGTATTTAAATGCAACCATGGGACTATTGCCATATAGCGATGTTGGATATAATGTAAATATTGAAACAGAAAGTGATCTCTTGGGTGATTATACCAGTAAATATTATGGACTTGGTGGTTTGAATAAGGCTTTTTTGGGGCTGTCTTTTGATTATGGAAGAATATCTGCAGGTGTTAATGCCAGTTATTTATATGGCGATTTGAAACAGTTAAATACACTTGTAACGGATAGCAATTATAATTACCAGAAAGAAATTAATTCAGTTATTGGTGATTTTCATTTCACATATGGCTTGCAATATACGCAACCGGTAAAGGATATGAAACTAACCTTGGGTGCTGTTTTTGAAAACCGTTCTGCAATTAGATCCAAAACCAGTATTATTTCAGGTCCAACAAGCAGGTCTCCCGCAGGTACAAATTACACCTCAATTTTATACAGTAGGATTATTGATACGGTTGAATATGAAGTGGATGATTCCAAGGATGTAATGTTACCAATGACTTATGGATTTGGAGTTGCCCTGGAGAAGGAAAATTCATTTCTATTCGCTGCAGATTATTCAATGCAGGACTGGAAACCTGGTGATGGTGTTTATTTCTCTGATTCACTGGGATCGAGCTATACAATTAGCGGTGGTATGGAATTTACACCAGATTACAAGGCGGGACGAAGAAACTACCTGAAGAAAATGAGGTACAGACTGGGTGGATACTATAATAATTCATATATTCGAATTCATGGTGAACAAATCAGTGATTTTGGCATAAGTTTTGGTGTTGGTTTCCCAATCAGACAGTTCACATCATACAATACAATTAATGACAAGTCTTCAGTAAATTTATCATTTACTATGGGCCAAAGAGGAACTGTAAATAGCAATTTGATTAAAGAAAATTATTACATTTTTACCTTAAATTTGACTTTACAAGATAAATGGTTTGTTAAAAGTAAATTTGATTAAAGTATCTAGATTATGAAAACTTCTTGGAAATTATTCTTGGTTTTATTTTTATCAATTGGTGTTGCCTTGTCTGCTGTAGCTCAAGACGATGATGATGAAGATGGTGACGATCCTTCAGAGTCTAAATTTGGAACTGACAGTGCCGCTTGTGTTACAAACTTGTCTTTGTATGGTGAGTTTGTGAAACAAAAAAATTATAAGGATGCAGTATCTGGTTGGAGAAATGCTTTTGATATTTGTCCGCAATCAACCCGAAAATTGTATTCTGATGGCGTTAAGATTTATTCTTATTTGATAAAAAATGAGAAAGATGAGGCCAAAAAGGAACCTCTAATTGATACACTTTTAATGATTTATGACAGGCGTATTGAATATTTTGGGAACAATAAAAAATATCCGGAAGGTTGGATTCTGGGTAGAAAAGGGAATGAGATATACAGGTACAGACGCGACAATGTTGAAGAAGCATACCAGTGCCTTTCAAAGTCTATGGAGATGCAGAAAGAAAAAACGGAAGCAGGTATCATTACACCATTGATGTATATGTCTATTAAGATGATGAAATTGGAAAAGCATAGTGCAGATCAGGTAGTAAACGATTATGTTACTGCAATGGATATCATCGAAGGGAATATTAAGAAACTTAACGAAAACGAATTGATAAGTGAGGCCAAAAAGGCAAAGAAACTTGATCGTTTGGTTAAAACAAAAGAGAATCTTGACAATCTCTTTGTTGCTTCTTCTGCTGCAACATGTGAATCAATAGTTCCCATATTTAAGCCTAAATTTGAGGCCAATAGAGATGATATTGATTTATTGAAAAAGATTGTCAGACTTCTTGATAAGCAGAAATGTGAGGATGATCCATTGTTCTTTGAAGCTTCAGCAAAACTTAATGAGTTAGAGCCCTCCTCAATGGCATCATATGCTCTTGCAAAAATGTCTGTAAAGAATGAGAAATACAGCAAAGCGGCTGAGTATTATAATAAAGCAATTGAACTGGAGCAGGTAGATTCACTAAAAGCTCAGTATTATTATGAACTGGCTGCCGTAACTGGTTCTAAACTTGGTAACCGTTCGAAGGCAAGAACATATGCACTTAAGGCAGCTAATCTTAAGCCCAATTGGGGTATGCCATATGTATTGGTAGCTACATTTTATGCAGCGAGTGCTTCAAGTTGTGGAGAAGATGCTTTTCATAAAAAAATAGCATATTGGGCAGCAGTGGATAAGTTAAATTACGCAAAATCCGTTGATCCATCTGTTGCTTCGGAAGCAAATAAATTAATAGGTGCATATTCAGGTCAGTACCCCAATAAGGAAGATGCCTTCTTTTATGGAGTTACTGAAGGACAAACTGTAACTGTTGAGTGTTGGATCAATGAAAAAACAACAGCAAGATTTTAATTCTCTGATTTCAATTAATAAATCAAAGCATATGTTAAGCATAGTGGTTCTGCTGGTCGGAACCGCTTTGTTTTTTTCATGTAGTAATACAATGGAAGAAGTAAATGCATTGACCCGAACAGAAGAAATTCCTTCCTTACATTCATACAATATTGAAGTTATTCAAACGGATTCGGGTTTGATAAGCTTTAAAATGTTTGCACCTGAATTAAAGCGTTTTGAAAAGGAAGAAGAACCTTATATTGAATTCCCCCAGGGAATTACAGTTTATGGCTATGATTATCATCAGAATATCATGAGCAGTATAAAGGCTGATTATGCAAAGCATTTTGAAGAGAAAAACATATGGATCGCTGAACGGGACGTAGTTGCGATAAACAAGAGAGAAGGGAATCAACTGAATACAGAATACATGGTTTGGGATGTAGGAGAAAAGAAACTCTATTCTGATAAATTTTCCAGGATAACAACAAAGGATGGTGTTTTTTATGGTCAGAATGGTTTTGAGGCTGATGATACATTCTCTAAATGGAAATTGCTGAATACCAAAGGCACAATTAATGTAAAAGATGAATAAAAAAGCAGCACTTATTTTGGAAATTGTATGGCTTGTAGTTGCCATCGCAAGTTTAACAGCAGGTATCCATAAAACAACAAAACATGGCTTCTCTGAAAGTTATCTGTTCTTTATAATGGCATTAGTTGCAATACTGGTTTATTCATTTAGGAGACACCTCAGAATCAGACGAAAATTGGAAGATGATAAGAAAGATTCAAATAGTGAGAAATAGAAAATGGCTGTATACATAGTTATTATATTGATTTCATTATTGTTTTCCGGATTTTTTTCAGGTTTGGAAATAGCATTTGTTTCAGCCAATAAGTTACGGATAGAGGTAGAGAAAAAGCAGGAGAAAAGTGCATCTGGTATTGTCCAGGTTTTTACAAAGAATCCCGGACAGTATATCGCTACCATGCTTGTTGGAAATAACATTGCTTTGGTTATCTATGGTATATTCATGGCATTGGTTTTGGAGCCATATATTGTTTTATTTGTTAGTAATGAGGCACTTGTGTTGTTGATTCAAACAATTCTTTCAACACTGGTAATACTTGTTACGGCTGAATTTCTGCCTAAAACCCTTTTTCGGATCAACCCGAATAATGCTTTGAACTTTTTTGCATTGCCGGTAATGTTTTTTTATGTATTGCTTTATCCTGTTGCTAAGGTTGCTATTCTTTTATCCAATGGTATTTTAAAGGGTTTATTAAAAGTAGATGTAAAGGAAGAAAATGGAAATCCTGTCTTTGGTAAAGTTGATCTTGATTATTTTATCAATGAAGTTCAGGAAAGTGCAGCTGCTGATGATGACATGGAAGTTGATGTAAAGATGTTTCAGAATGCACTTGATTTTTCTAATGTTAAGCTTCGGGAATGTATAATCCCCCGTACGGAATTGGTAGCCATCGATGTTAATGATACCATCGACAGTTTAAGAGAAAAGTTTATTGAAACAGGCTTAAGCAAGATATTGGTTTATAAAGATTCAATAGATCATATCGTAGGTTATTTTCATGTTTCTGAAATATTTAAGAATCAAAAGACCATCAGATCGAAGGTTCAGCCTTTGATAATTGTTCCGGAAACCATGCCCGCAAACAGACTTCTTTCACAATTTATTAGAGAGCATAAAAGCATTGCACTTGTTGTGGATGAATTTGGAGGAACATCAGGAATCGTTACAATTGAAGATATCATAGAAGAAATTTTTGGGGAAATTACAGATGAACATGATACCGTAGAGTTTGTAGAAAAACAATTGTCTGAAAATGAATTTTTATTTTCCGGTAGATTGGAGATTGATACGATCAATGAAAAATATGATTTATCTATTCCGGAATCAGATGAATATGAGACGCTTGCTGGTTACATATTGTTTAATTATGAAAACATTCCACAGGCTAACGAGCAAATAGATATTGATCAATATTCGATAAGAGTTTTGAAGGTTACGAATACAAAAATAGAGTTGATTCGCATAACAGTTAAAAATAGTGCCAACGAACTACAAGCACAGTCATAAGGACGGTAGGCTATTTTTTCCTGGTAATTATTCATATTGTGTTTTATTTTTCTATCTTCGTAGCCTGAATTTTTTGCATATAAATTTAAGTAAATAGTATGGCTACTTTACAGAAGATCAGAAACAGAGCAGGCTTGCTTATAGCTATTATTGTGGGCATGGCATTATTTGCATTTGTGCTGGGAGATTTATTCAAGTCCGGAAAATCGGTATTTGGAAATTCAGAAAATGAGATTGCGTCCATAGATGGGCAGGGAGTTCCATTGCAGTATTTTCAAGCCAAAGTAGATGAGTTTGTTGAGAACTATAAGAATAACTCAGGCCAGAGTGATGTTGATGAAAAAACAATAGAAATGCTTCGTGAGCAGGTATGGGATTATGTTTTGCGTGAAGCATTGTTAGGAAAAGAGTATGAAGAGCTTGGGCTTGCAGTCCATCCTGATGAGTTGTTTGACATGGTTCAGGGGAACAATATTGATCCTCAGATTCAGCAAATACCAATTTTCAGGGATGAGAATGGAAGGTTCGATAGAGCAAAAGTAATTCAGTATCTGAAAAGTTTGGAGCAGAATCCAGAGCAAAAAGATATATGGCTTGCTTTTGAGGATGGTTTGATGAAAACCAGAATAGCAACAAAATATAATAATCTTATCAAAAAAGGATATTATGTAACAAATCTGGAAGCACAAGAGGAGTTTGAATCAAAAAATAAGAAAGTAAATCTTTCATATGTTGCTTTACGTTATAATGCCATATCAGATTCTTCGATCCAGGTAACCGAAAAGGATTTGCAGTCATATTATGAAGAGCACAAAAGCAAATATGAGCAGAAAGCATCAAGGGATATGGATTATGTTGTTTTTGATATTGCTGCTTCACAAGATGATATTGCAGCTACTGAACAGTGGGTTGCAGATTTGAAAGAAGATTTTGCTACAGCTGAAGATGATCTTCGTTTTGCTGCAATGAATACCGATATTCCAGAGAATTACAGGTATCTCAAGCGTGATGAATTGAGTGAAGCGCTGGATTCAACTTTTTTTGATACATTGGTTGGAACTGTAGTGGGACCTTATTTGGAAGGTGAAGCATATAAAATTACAAAGCTGGTTGATAGAAAAATGGTTGCCGACTCTGTAAAAGCAAGTCATATTTTACTTAGTCCACAGGCATTGCAGGCAAATCTTGATATGTTGAATAAGATGGCCGATAGCTTGATTGATATTATTGAAGCTGATCCTACACAGTTTGAGTTGTTGGCGATGGAGTACAATACCGATAAAACCAAAGAAACAGGTGGAGATCTTGGTTGGTTTGATAACAAATCCATGGTTCAGCCATTTTCTGATTCATGCTTTTTCTCTCCGAAAGGACATGTTGCAAGGGTTGCAACACAATTCGGTGTTCATATTTTTAAAGTAGTTGACAAAAGTGAAGAGTCAGAAATGGTTAAATTAGCGACTATTGCACGAACAATTGAACCAAGTTCAGCTACTTATCAGCAGATATATTCAGAAGCAAGTGAGTTTGCAGGATTGAATAATACAAAAGAAAAATTCGAGTCATTTGTAAATGAAAATGGCCTTGCAAAGAGAATAGCAAACAATGTACTTGAAAATGATAAGCAAATAAGTGGTCTTGATAACCCTCGCGAAATGATTCGTTGGGCATATAAGGCAGAAAAGGGAGATGTGTCTTCCGTTTTTGAGATAGGTGATAGGTTTGTTGTGGCTCTTTTAACAGAAACAAGAGAAGAGGGAATTGCTTCATTGGATCAGGTTAGGACTGAAATAGAAATCAACGTAACCAAGGAAAAGAAAGCAGAAAAACTGATGAATAATATTGAATCAAAGATAAGTTCTGTAAAAGGAATAGAAGAATTGGCTGCTGCTCTTAATACTGAGCTTAGAACTGCTGAAAACATTTCTTTTTCAATGTCAAATGTGCCGGGCCTAGGCGTTGAACCTGCTTTGGTTGGTGCTGCTGTTTCGGTTGATCAGGGACAAATGTATGGCCCGATAGAAGGCAATAATGGCGTTTATGTTATT
>PKSZ01000585.1 GCA_002869425.1 Marinilabiliales bacterium | reverse complement strand
TTCAGTAGCAAAATCGATGGTGAATGGTCAGACTTGTTTTGGAATATATTCAAAGAAAAACCGAGTTCTGATGTCGCACAGATTGTTGATGAAGGTTTTTTGAATTTTTTCTGGTATGTAACAGATATTTTAATTAGAAAGAATGAGTTATTAATTGAAAATGATTTTTGGCTGGAAAAAGCTAAACAAGTTTATGAGAACTCAGAAGAGAATGTTCAATTTCTTTTTGATTGTATTTCATTATTTGATTTCTTAGAAAAGAATGAACCTGATTACTTTGATAAACTATTTTATATTAATGATGAGGATTTTTCAACAGAAAAAACAAGGTTGTTTTTTGGGAATCCAAATATTAACCTTTTTCATAAATGTGCTTCAACATATTTATCTGGTGGTTTTGTTATAAGGGAGCAAATATTATTATATGCAATTATACAAATAGAACTGAATAAATATGAAATTCCAGAAAATTTTTACAGATTAACCAGGAACTTGCTTGAGCATGCAGCAGACAAAGAGATTCGTTATGAAAACTTAAAGGTGCTTTACAAAGCAATTGAAAACCTGATAAAAGGCGAGAGGAACTATGAGAAATTACCTTTTACACAGCGTCAGCTTAACGAAGAAAAAGAAAAGGAAGAACTTATTGCAAATAATGAATCTCTTAAAGAAATAGTATACAAACTTGATGATCATTCATTATTGCGTGGAAATATAGCATTATTTGATTTTAATAGTGATATTGAGAAATACGGAAAAGCATTTATTAGTCATATTAACTCTAAAAACGACTACTATAAAATAAGTAAAGCTTTGTTAACTTTTGATGATTATACACAAAAGTATGGGAATAATTATCGAAGATATGGGAATAAAAACAATTCTGTTTGGAGAGAGATTTTTACAGAAAGTGAATATAGGAAAGGTTTTAGTAAAACGAAAAAAGTAATAAAATCATATCTAAAAAGTTTTATTAATGATCCAGACAATTCGAATGATAAAATAATAGAAAGTTACCTCAAGAATTATATTGATAGTCCAAATAAACCAAAAGAGTTACGCTATTATTATATAAAACATGACTCTTTTAGGTTTTGGGATGGTCATCATACAGATGGTTATTACTATTTTTTCGATCATTCCAAACCATATAATTGTTTAATGATGTTTCGAACTCAGTTTAATGGAAGACATTGGAATCCTTTTTTGTTAGAAATTGCAAGCTCTAATAATATGTGTACATTAGAAAATTATGGAAATGATATGCAGTTTACGAAAGGGGAATTGATATTAATTATAAAAAATACTAACTCAGGATTTAAATTCCGGGCACCAGAAAACGAAAATTATTCAGAAAATTATGTGAAAGAATTAATTGAAAACAAGACTTTAAATCATGAGGGTTTTTTATTGATTAATCAGGATCATGATGGTATTGACATAGAAGATAGAATTGAAAAATGTCAGCAACTTTTAAGATCATTTTAATAGAAGTGGATTGAAGAAGCTTCTTATGTGGTATTTCAGAGGTTAACAGTTAATTTTTTCTGGCATTCATTTGATTGGCGGTTCAATCTTTTTCAATGTTGTGAGCTTTTAATTAAGCTACTTAAGCAATATCTATAAAAGATTATTGCATGTTTAATCAGCTGATAAAGATTTTGCACATTTATTGCAAATTCACCTCTTTTTATTAATATATTTTTGTGCATAAAAAGAAAGCTCCGTAATATTGTGATTACGAAGCTTTTACAAGGTCGGGCTAGTGAGATTTGAACTCACGACCCCTGGTCCCCCAGACCAGTACGCTAACCTGACTGCGCCATAGCCCGATAAGTTTTCAACAGTTTTTGCAAATTTCTTGCACCAAAATTCTCTCGAATTTATAACTGTTTTGTTTTTAGTATTTTAAAAGAACATTTTTCCAAAACTCGGCACGCCCCCCAGACGAGCCTGCCTGTATGCAGACAGGTACGCTAACCAGACTGCGCTAAATTCCGAATTCGATTACAAATATAGAAATTTTAAACAAGTATTTTAGAAATACTTTTAAGGAAAATAATCCTGACTTTTGTATCGTAAAATAATTTGTTTCCCTATGTAAATTTTAATATTTTTCACAAACTTATGAATACTCGTTTTACCATATTGTTGGTTCTGCTTTCTTTTTTTCTGGAGGCTAGCGGACAGAAGGTTACGCTAAGTGGTTATGTGCGTGAGAAATCAACTGGAGAAGAGTTGGTTGGTGCTAGTATTTATGTAGAAGGACAGGGTTCAGGTACAATTACAAACACTTATGGGTTTTATTCAATAACAGTACCCCAGGGCGAATATGAAGTGCTGATTTCATTCTTAGGTTACAAAACAATCACCGATCACGTAAAATTAAGCAAAAGCATAAAAAGAAATTATTATTTGGAAACAATGGCTTTTACTAAGGATGAAGTTGTTATTTCAGCTAAAAAATCGGATAAAAATGTCAGGGATAATATAGGGATGGTTAAACTTGAAGCGAAAACCATTAAGGAACTACCAACTTTTATGGGTGAAGCCGATGTGGTGAAGTCTATACAGCTTTTACCGGGTGTTCAATCAGCAACAGAAGGAAGTGCCGGGTTTTATGTGCGAGGAGGTGGCCCTGATCAGAATTTGGTTATTTTGGATGAAGCTGTGGTTTATAACGCATCTCATTTATTTGGTTTTTTCTCGGTTTTTAATGCTGATGCTGTTAAGGATATCAATTTGATTAAGGGGGGGATGCCTGCTTATTATGGTGGACGGTTATCTTCTGTTTTGGATATTACAATGAAAGAGGGTAATATGCGCGAGTATGACTTAAATGGTAGCTTGGGCTTGATTTCTTCACATCTTACAGCGCAGGGGCCTATTGTTAAAGATAAAGGTTCTTTTATGATAACTGGTCGCCGTACCTATGCAGATGTTCTCATAAAACCTTTTTTGCCCAAATTCGAACGAACTAAAGATTTTGCAGGTACTGGCTATTATTTTTATGATATAAATGCAAAAGCGAATTATCGCTTTTCAGATAAAGACAGGATTTATCTTAGTGCATATCTTGGTAAAGATGTTTTTACTTATAAAACACCCGATGACGATTTTACAGTATCTATTCCATGGGGAAATATAACAAGCTCTTTTAGATGGAATCATTTGTTTGGCGATAAGTTATTTATGAATTTCACTACTGTATATAGTAAATACGACTTTGAAATGAAAATGGAGCAGAATGATTTCGAATTTGGCTTGTATTCATCAATTGAAGATTATACTGGGAAATTTGATTTTACATACATTCCTACAATTCGTCATAAGGTTCGATTTGGGGTATCATATATTTATCACATTTTTGAGCCGAGTAGCGTTTCAGGAAGGTTGGGGCAAACATCATACGATAGCAAGGGCGTGGTGAGGCAATATGCCAATGATTGTGCTATTTATTTGAATGATGAATTCGATTTGACTGAAAGATGGTCTGTGAATTATGGTTTGCGGGGTACATATTTTCAACAGGTAGGCCCTTTTGAAAGATATGTTAAAGCTGAATTTGGTCGAACAATTGATACTGTTTTTTATGATCCATGGGAAACTGTAGCTGATTATAAGCATATCGAACCTCGTATTTCTTCAAGGTATATTTTAAATAAGTCTAGCTCTTTGAAGGCATCTTTTACCAAAAACTACCAGTACATTCATCTTGCAACATTGTCTTCCGGAAGTATGCCAACTGATCTTTGGATTCCTAGTTCCGAAAAAGTTAAACCACAGGAAGGTTATCAATATTCAGCGGGATATTTTAAGAATCTGAAAGAAAACATGTATGAAACTTCGGTTGAAGTTTATTATAAGACTTTTATCAATCAGATTGAATACAAAAACGGTTACACACCCGCCGATAATGTTGGCGATAATAGCGATAACTATTTTGTCTTTGGAGAAGGAGATGCTTATGGTATTGAGTTGTTTTTAAAGAAGAATAAAGGACCGTTAACAGGCTGGATTGGGTATACATTGTCCAAAACAACGAGATATTTTGATGATATTGATTTTGGAGAACCTTTTCCTGCAAAGTACGATCGCAGGCATGATTTGTCCATAACAACCAATTATAAATATAATGAAAAGTGGACTTTTGCAGTTGTTTTTGTTTATGCTACCGGAAATGCTATAACTCTGCCTGTTGCCAGATATATAATTGATGGGCGTATTGTCAATGAGTATGGTGCTAGAAATTCATTCAGGATGCCCGATTATCACCGATTAGATTTGTCCGTTACATACCAAAATCATAAGAAACAGAAAGAGTTGAATAAAAGATATAGAACCAGTTGGAATCTATCTGTTTACAATGTTTACAATCGAAAAAATCCTTACTTTATCTATTTTGATAATGATGGAGATATTCAATCCGGAACCCTCACAACAACTGCTAAACAGGTTTCTTTATTTCCAATATTACCTTCAATTTCCTTAAATATCGATTTTGAATGAAATATAAACCAATCATATTGTTATTCATAGTTGGTGCAATGCTCTCCTGTACAAAGGATATCGACTTGAAGATTCCTGAAGTTGATAGAAAAATCGTGATCGAAGGCAAGATCGAAAGTGGAGAATATGCCAGCGTAATTATTACCAAAAGTGCTCCTTATTTTGAGCCCGTAGATTCATCTACTATTTTTGAGATGGGCGTTTTTGATGCTACAGTAGTGGTTTCTGATGGAACCACTAATGATACACTAAGTTTTGTTTTGGATTTTTATCAGATGCCATTTTATAAATATATTGGCAATAGCATTATTGGAGAGCCGGGAAAATCATATTCCTTGGAGGTTTTTTATGATAATGAAGTGTATACAGCTACAACAACCATCCCTCAAATTGTGGAACTTGATAGTCTCGCCTTCAAGGAGGAAACAGACCTGGAGGTTGATAGTGCAGGTTATCTTTGGTTTTATTTTACGGATCCGGATACACTGGGAAATTATTATCGGATTTTTAGCAAAACATTAGGCAAGGATAGTGTTTTTGTTCATCCTATGGCGTCTGTTTCAGACGATAAAAATGTAAATGGTGAGTTTATCGAATATCCTGTTTATAGGGGATGGAACCCAAACTTAACTCAAAAACAACGGGATGAGGAAAAAGAGAAACTTGGCGATATCCCCAGATGGGCATTTGTGCGTGGGGAAACTGTAATTTTTAAATTTTGTAGTATCGATGCAGAGCACTACGAGTTTTGGCGTACTATTGAAGTTCAGAATACAAGTGATGGAAATCCTTTTGCCTCTCCTTCTTCTGTATATACAAATATTCAAGGTGGAGCAATTGGTGTGTGGGGTGGCTATGCCGTTTTTCAGAAGATAATTCAGATCGAATAATGTATATTTATAGATAATTAAATGTTAAATTCTTTTAAATGCATTTCGTTTTTAAAAAAATGCATAATTTTGTATCCGTAATAAACTTAAAATTTTATTGTAATGGCTTTATTCAAACCTATGGATAATATCGACGAATCGAATGAAAAACCTGTACCTGAAGGTAAAATGGAAAAAACACGTTGCTTGATAATTGGATCAGGTCCGGCAGGATATACTGCAGCTATTTATGCATCCAGAGCAAACCTTAACCCGATTGTTTATCAGGGATTAGAACCAGGTGGTCAATTGACAACTACTACAGAAGTAGAGAATTTTCCGGGATATCCGGAAGGTATCACGGGTCCTGAAATGATGGAGGATTTTAGAAAGCAGGCTGAACGAATAGGGGCTGATATTCGTTTTGGTATGGCAACATCTGCAGATTTCTCTGCCAAACCATATAAAGTAGTTATTGATGGAAATAAAACTGTTGAAGCAGATACTGTAATCATTGCAACAGGAGCTACTGCAAAATATCTTGGCCTGGAATCAGAGCAAAAATACAGGGGCCAAGGAGTTTCTGCTTGTGCTACATGTGACGGGTTTTTCTATAGAGGAAAAGATGTAGCTGTAGTTGGCGGTGGCGATACAGCTGCAGAAGAAGCCACTTATCTTGCAGGTATATGTAAGAAAGTATATTTAATTATACGTAAAGATTATATGAGGGCTTCTAAAGCTATGCAGGCTAGGGTTGATCGTACTGAAAATCTCAAAGTTTTATATGAGCATGTTACAAAAGAAGTTTTAGGTGATGATAGCGGAGTAAATGGTGTTTTACTTCAAAATAATAAAGAGAATAAAGAAGTGAAGATTGATGTTGATGGCTTTTTTGTCGCTATTGGCCATAAACCAAATTCAGATATCTTTAAGGAATTCATTGAAATGGACGAAACAGGTTATATAAATACAATTCCGGGAACATCAAAAACCAATGTGGAAGGTGTTTTTGCTTGTGGTGATGTTCAGGATAACCATTATCGTCAGGCGATTACAGCAGCTGGATCAGGTTGTATGGCTGCTTTGGACGCAGAAAAATACCTCGGAGAACAGGAATAGAATAATATTTGCCAATATATGAAAAGGCTGCTATTTAATTATAGCGGCTTTTTTTTGTTTTACCTGCAACCATTCAACTATATTTTTCATCTTTTATCTGGTTTGGATATTTATTTATTTTGCTACGAAACATAATTTTCAAATCAAAAAGTAGCGTGTTTTTACATAATTTTGAAACGGTAATAATTATAAAAGGAAAAAAATGAAAAAAAGAACATTCTTAGGCTTTACCTTGCTGCTAATGCTTTTATTTTCAGGTCTTTCGGCTCAAGTGATCTTTGAAGATGACTTTGATCCAGCACCTGAACCTGGTTGGCAGACA
>PKSZ01000665.1 GCA_002869425.1 Marinilabiliales bacterium | reverse complement strand
ATATCCCAATACCAATGCATTTGTCAATACTGATATTTACGGTGCTGCACTCTCACTCCTGCATGACCAGAAAGGTATTGCAGCAATTCTTGGAACAGGAATGAATGCATGTCTTTTTGATGGTAAAAACATTGTTAAAACCATTCCATCCCTCGGATATATAATTGGAGATGAAGGAAGTGGTTCATATTTTGGGAAAAAATTATTGAATAAAATCTTTACGAAAGATATAGACAAAACTCTTATTGAAAAATTCCATCATCGTTACCAACTGTCAAGAGAAGATATTATAAAAAACACATATGGTAAAGAACGGGCAAATAAATTCTTAGCATCATTTTGTCCATTTATTCATGACAATAAATTGCATTCAGATTTGCAAACAATGCTAATGGAAGGTTTCAATGGATTTTACCGTAAATATATTTCACATATATCACAAAACGACTCCATATATTTCACAGGGTCCATTGCGCATTATTTTAAAGAAGAATTAATTGAATCTGCAGAATGTTATGGATACAAAGTAATGGAAGTAATGAAAAGCCCTATGGATGGTTTGATTAAATATCACAGTATCTAATCATCCATACCTTCCAGTATTTTTTCTATTTCCTCTTCGGTTTTACTAAGCTTATTTCGACAAAGCTTTATCAGTTCTGAAACCCTGCCTACTTTATCAGATAATTCGTCGACATCAAGCTCCTCATCCTCAATTTTTGCTATAATTTCCTCTATTTCAGCAATCGCATCGCTATATTTAATTTGCTTTTTTGCCATCTCCTATTCTTAATCCGATTACACAAATATCATCAATTTGTTCAAATTTTTCACCTGTTTGGGGATCTGTAAAACTTTTCCAGTTTTCAATCTCCCGATCCAACAATTCACGCTGCTCAGCCATGGATTGATCTATACTTTCCAATAATAATTTCTTAAAAGGCTTATACTTAAACTTTTTACCTTTTGGACCACCAAACTGATCAGCATAACCATCGCTAAACATATAAATTCTATCATCTAATCTCAGCTGAAGGTCATTCCTTGTAAAATTATCCATCTTGATATGAATTGAAACAGGCATTTTATCGCCCTTTATTTCTTTCAACTCTCCATCTCTTATAAGGTACAATGGGTTATTTGCTCCTGAAAATTGTAATTCATTGGTATCAAGATTTAACGTACTCAATGCCATATCCATTCCATCCTTCTGTTCTCCATCCTGCCCTTTCTGCTGTAATGCATTAATAACAGACTCCCTTAGTGAATTCAGGATCATATCTGAATCGGTAATATTCCTATCGTTTACAATTTCATTCAGGAAGGAAACACCCAACATACTCATAAATGCTCCGGGAACTCCATGACCAGTACAATCAGCAGCAGTCATAATCAATAAGTTACCTTTTCGCAGAGACCAATGAAAATCACCACTAACTATGTCTTTCGGTTTAAATAAAATAAAATGCTCCGGCAGTTTACTATTTACCTGATCAACAGGAGGAAGGATAGCTGTTTGTATACGCTTTGCATAATGAATACTATCTTCAATTTCCTGCTTTTGATTCGTAATCAATCGATTTTTTTGCTCAAGCTCAATGTTGGCTTTCTTTTTCAGGTTAAACAGCCTTAATACAAGAATCAGGAAAATCAGAATGATTATTGACACAACTATAAAAACAATGATCATTTTACGCTGCTGCTCTATTTGTGTCGTTTGAAGTGCTTTATCTTTGTTTAATAAGGCAATCTCCTGCTCTTTCTTTTCTGTTTCATATTTCTTCTCCAGTTCAGCAATTTGCTTATGTGTTTCTTTATTAATGATAGAGTCCTTTGCCCTTATGTATCTCTTATAATACTTGTATGCTTCAGCATAATTACCTAAACTATCGTATACCCTGGCTAGATCATTATAATTATCCTTAAGGCGCTCTGCCAATTCAATATCCTTGCTTATTTTTAAGGATTTCAGATAATATTTCAAAGCTGTCCTGTAATCTCCAAGCTTAAAATACACTTTTCCTATCCCATTCAAGTGAATGGCAATCCCCTGAGGATCTTCCATTTCCTCAAAAATATCAAGTGCCTGCTCGTAATATACCAGTGAAGTATCAAACACCTTTAAACTGGCATAGATGGTACCAATATTTCCGAGTGTAGATGCTATTCCGGGTTTGTATTCCAATTTTCTTCTAACATCCAAAGCTTTATGCTTATACTCCAAAGCTTCTCTTGACTCCCCAAGGCGGTCAAGAATATTTCCTATATTATCATAAATATCAGCAGCTCCCCATAGATTGCCAATATTATTCTGAATCTCAAGAGCTTCTTCATAATATTCCTTTGCCTTTAGCAGTGTTGTTTTCAATGTATCGTCCTGAGTTTCACTTAAAGTAGCAGCAATATTTTCTGTAATAATACCCATATTATTCAAACAACTTCCTATGCCTGCAGAAAAGTTTATTTTTTCAAATATCCTAAGTGCCTCCTGCTGATATTCCATCGATTTATTAAGCTTCCCCCACTGGAAATATGTATTTCCAATATTATGTAATGTTTTACCTTTGCCCATCTCATCGCCAATCTGCTCTTTAATCTCTTTGGCTCTCAAATAAAATTTAATGGCCTCATCAAACTCTCCCTCAGTCTGATGAATTCCGGCTATACCATTTAATGATCTTGATTTTACTTCAAGATCATTTGCTTCTACACTTTTATTTAAGGACATTTTGAAACACCTCAGCGCACTGCTATAATCCGCCATTTTCTTATAAACTATACCCAATCCATTCAAAGCATCAGCAGCTCCACCCATGTTCCCTGCTTTTGTAAATATTTCTTCTGACTCATTATACTTTGCAACTGAAACATCCATATCTCCCTTACGCTGTGCGATATATCCAAAATTATACAGCGCTCTTCCTTCAGCATTCTTATCACCTAATTCCTTTGCCAATTGCAAATCATTCTCCGCATAAAAATTTGCAGAATCTGACAATCGAGGTGCATACTCCTTAGCCAAGGCATTCAAAACTTCTACCTTAACCTTTCCCTCAACCATCTCAAGTCTCTGAGTCAGACTATCGACAACATTCTGTGCTTGCGATAATACGGGGAAGGCACATAGAACAATAAAAATAAATTTTCGGAATATTATGCTATACTGAGACATCACGACATTAAAAATACAATATTATTTTATTTTTTTCTTTCATTTGGCAATATATCTGTCACTTTACTTTTCATCTCTCCTTCTGACAAAATTGTTATAATTTCATCCTTTAATCCAACATCCCTCAATGAATGGATTACTTTTCCATCAATCCGGGTAATTGAATAACCTCTTTTTAAGATTCGAGAAGGATCAAGATACTCTGCACTTTTTTTATAATAAGATAATTTCTGATTTTGGGCTTTTAAAAAAGATTCTACAACTCCTTTATTTCTATATGAAAACATTTCAATCTTTTGCCTGTTTTTCGTCAGTACAGAAACCTTTTCATGTTCAAGTTGAATCGTTTTATGACTTAAAATATTTTTATTGTTATGAATACTTTTTCGTGCTGAATGTTTCAAAGCCTGAGCCGTTTTTAAAAGAAACATTTTATGGTCATTCATCAGTTCATTTACTTTGCGATATACTTTTTGATTGATATTATCAAGCTGAGATTTTTGATATTGTAAACGTGCATTTACATTTTCTGTAAAGGCATCTTCCAAGCTCGTAAGATATATATCTGCATCATACATTCTCTCAATGAGGAAATCAGCAGCAGCGGTAGGTGTTTTAACACTTTTGCAGGCCACCATATCCAGCACAGTTTCATCTCTATCGTGCCCAATACCTGTAATCACAGGAATGGGAAATTGTGAAACGTTAAATGCCATCCAATACGAATCAAAACTTGCAAGATCTACAGTAGCTCCTCCCCCCCTGGCAATAACCAGCACATCAAAAAAACCATCGTACCTGTTAATTTTGTCAAGCGCATCCACAATTGATTTTTCAGCGTCATCGCCTTGCATACTGGCTTCAAAAAGCTTTACATAAAACTTATAGCCATAAGGATTATTATTCAATTGATTCACAAAATCACCATAACCTGCTGCCGATGATGAAGAAACAACGGCAACTTTATTGGCTAATTCCGGGAAAGGGAGTTCCCGGTTCATATTCATCACGCCTTCTGCTTGTAAACGCTGAATTATCTCCTTGCGCTTCCTTGCCATATCCCCCATTGTATAGGTAGGATCTACATCTCTGATGTTCAAACTTAAGCCATAAATTTTATGATATTCAACTGTTACATTGAACAATGCCTTTATCCCTGCTTCGAATAGATGATGAGTAGTTGTTTCAAAATAGGGTTTCATCATCCTGTAAATATTGGCCCATATGGTTGCACGTATCCTGGCTTCAACTCGATCATTGGATGATTTTTTCTCAATTAGTTCCAGATAACAATGACCTGTTCTATTTACCTTTAACTCTCCAATTTCAGCTGTAACCCAATATGTTTTGGTAAAAGAAGCCTGAATGGTGTTCTGTACGTTACTGCACAATTGAGATAGGCTTAACGAAGATATTTCAAATCTATTATTTGGCACGAATAACTTTTTCTTTATACACCTTTTTATCAGTAATAATCCTCACAATACAATAAAACGAGAAATCTCCTATATCCCTACTATCCAATACAATATGATTCCGAACACCAGCCATTACAAAGAATTCAGAATTGTATAGCAATTGACCATTGGCACCAATAACTTCAAGCACAACAGTCTGACTGTCTGAAGGAAACAAGTCGATATTCATTTCATCTGAAAACGGATTGGGATAAACCGTAAATAGATCATTTTTTAAGGGTTTTTCATCTTTACCGGCTTCTATAAGTAACAAGGCATAATAAAAATCCGGAATTCCATAACCCAGCAGGCTGTCTGGAGCATTATACTGACTGGAACTTTGCTCTATGACATGCAATAACTGCATATTTGTAAGTCCACGATTACTCTGCCACAAGCAGGCGGCCATACCTGCAACCAAAGGAGATGAAAAAGAGGTTCCGCTTCCGGTTACATAACCTGATGCACCAGATGCCAAATATGTGTTTTTACCCTGAGCTGCCACATTGGGTTTTATTCTCCCATCAAAAGTAGGTCCAGTGGAACTTAAACTTGCATACTCTGCCTGTTCGTTTACAGCCCCAACAGTAAGTGCACTATCTGCATCTGCAGGAACATTTATATAATGCCAGCTCAAACTACCTTCATTACCCGCACTTACAGTTACCAATATCCCTTTTGCCGATGCCAAATCAACTGCTATGGACATCCTGGCTGTATTTCCATCCAAATCTTCGTATGTATAATTCTGAGTAGCATCATAAAAGGTATTATACCCCAAAGATGTATTAATAATATCTACACCTGCACTATCGGCAAATTCTGCTGCTGATATCCAGTTATCTTCCTCTACCCGGTACTCCGCCCCCGTATCTTCACTTCTCAACAGCCAATAACTTGCATGGGGAGCAGTTCCAACCATACCTCCATTATCAAGCGCAGCCATTGTAGATAAAACGTTATGACCATGTTGATGATGATCAAATACATTATTATCTCCATCCACGAAATCTTTAGTTCCAAGCAATCTTCCGGAGTTCATCAAACTATCCAAGCCCGGATGAACATCAGAATATAAAAACCCGGCATCAATAACGGCTATGTGTACCCCTTCGCCAGTATAACCTGCATTATGAACAAGTTGTCCATTAAACATCTCTATTTGATTGGCTGCAACACCATAATTGTAAGTATTAACAGATAAAGATTTTGAATGATCAACAATTGCCGGTGTAAAATTGTTTTCCAAGCGGCATTTAAAAGTGCAAACCTTTTCGCTTCCCTGCACAAAACCCAGATTTGAAATTGTATCTAACAAGTCTGTATCGGTTGTTTCAACAGTTACGGCATTAAACCATTTTGAAATATTATGAATGGTCAGTCCCAGTGACTTTAAACTATCAATATACAATTGAGTAACCGGCAAATCTGTATTGGTAATTGAAATGCCCTGAGTTTGTCTGCGCACTAACGCTCGTTGCGACAAAAATAATTCAGGAGAATCCAGCGAATACTGGTTGTTATCTTTATCTGTAAGTTTCACCCAGTACTTATTCGGTCCTGTCTGGGCAAACGAGTGGTAGGCAATTATCAATAATATTGAAGCAATAAATATTCTCATTTTTTGAATGCTATTAATTCAGGCTTGTGAAACTTTCTAATGTTTGTTTGTATATGATACCCCTCTCGATACGATCAAAAATACTTGTTGTGTCAATAATACTTGTCTCAATATCAATCTGTTCAAGATATAACAAACCAGTACCTGCAGCATATTTCTCTATCTTATACTTTTTATGTATTAAGCTCTCTTCATCAGCCTGAAGAACACTGGCTACATTTTCATACTCTGTATTTCCTACGGTTTCAGTATCAACGCCTGTTATTTCATATTCTTCTTCTTCAAGTGTATTGTAGGCATTTCCATTCCATCTTTTTCCCTCTTCAACCGGAAAAACCAATTTCACATAACGATTATTTTCTTCTACAGACTGAACCGAAGATACAAGTCGATTTATGGTCCACACAGCATCAATATTATACACGGCAGTTCCTGAATCTTTTTTATACCTCTCTACTCTTATTGTACGCTGACCTTGATTGTCAATAAACTCAGACTCATAGATAAGTTTAAGTTTATAGTGCATAATGGTATCCTTATCAATGGGTTCATCAATTATCCTGTACTCACAATCGTAAACATATTCCAATCCTACTGAATCAGGAAAAAAAGAATAATCT
>PKSZ01000499.1 GCA_002869425.1 Marinilabiliales bacterium | reverse complement strand
TAAGATTACAGGAAGAAGATTTTACGGTTTCTATTATCAGACCTCCTATGGTATTTGGACCTGGAGCACCGGGTAACCTGGATCGGTTAATTGGATTATTGGATAATAAAAGCTTTTTGCCGTTGGGCAACATTAAAAACAAAAGAAATTTTATTTATGTTGATAATCTGAGTCGCATTTTGATACAAGTGATAAAGGATAATGTTTCAGGTCTGATAATTCAAATTGATGGAGAACCCCTAAGCACAACATTTTTAAGTGAAAAAATATTGACTTATCTGCAAAAAAATAGCAAATTGATGTCGGTAAGATTGTTTATTCCATTACTGAGAATTGTTAAGCCACAACTTGTAAATAGTTTGTTTGATAGCCTTTATGTGTTGGATACACATCCTGTGGTATCAAAAATTGAAAATGATTTTGTTAAATTTGATGATGCATTGAAAAATACCGTTGCATACTATTTGAAAAATAAATAATCTGATGAGTGAGGAATTGATATTGTTGATTTTATCATTGTTGTTGTCTTTCGTTTTGACCATTGTCTTTAGAAAGATAGCCATTCGTAAGTCAATTATGGATATTCCTAACGAGAGAAGTTCACATTCGATTCCAACACCTAGGGGAGGAGGAATGGCTATCGTTATAACATGGTATGCTGCATTGGCTTATTTATTTGTTAATCAGATGATTTCGGATAAACTGTTTTATGCTTTGTTGCCAGGTATTTTACTGGTGATAATAGGTTTATTAGATGATATTTTTTCTATTTCACCCATTGTGAGATTGCTTTTTCAGTTTGCTGCAAGTGTAGGAGCATTATTTTTTCTGGAAGGCTTTCAAAAAATTGATTTGGGCTTTTATACCATTGAGAGCACCTGGATACTAACACCTTTTGCTGTTTTTGCATTTGTATGGATGATCAATCTTTACAACTTTATTGATGGTATTGACGGATATGCTGCAAGCGAAGCTGTTTTTATAGCTATTATCGCTTTTGGATTTATAGGAGATATTCATTTGCTTGTTTTGGCGCTTGTATGTATTGGATTTCTTGTTTTAAATTGGCAGAAAGCCAGAATTTTTATGGGAGATGCAGGAAGTACACTCTTGGGTTATACTTTTGTGGTTTTTGCAATTTTTTATCAGAATGAAAATGATGTGCCAGCTGTTTTTTGGTTAATACTAAGTTCATTGTTTTGGTTTGATGCAACGTTAACTTTGCTTCGAAGATTTCGAAACAAAGAAAAACTGAGTCAGGCACATAAAAAGCATGCTTATCAGAGAATTACGCAAGCAGGATGGAGTCATCAAAAAACAGTAATTATGGCTATGCTTTTCAATATTGTTGTATGTGGAAGTATGGCTTCAATGACTATTTATTATCCGGAATATTCCTTGGCAGCTCTTTTGATTACTGTATTTTGTTTATACGTAATGGTACGATTTATTGACAGGAAAAAGTCGTTTAGCTAGTGAAATTTGTGGTTAAAGATATAAGATGACAGGAAAAGAGATACTATTTGTTGTTTAATATTTCAAGAAAAATCATTAAGTCTTCTTGTTTGCTTTTATTGCCTTTTTGTTCGTATGCATACATGAGTTCAGCCACAAGCCTCTGAATAATTCGTTCTGGTTTAGCTGGTAAATAATATTCCTTTTTTTCTTCGATTTTATGTTGTTTTAGGAAATGCTCAATCTCTTTTTTCCCAAATACCGAACCTTTATTGAAAGGATTAATGTAGAATAAAATACCGTCATTATCATAAATTTGAGTCGGAAATAAATCTGCAAATTCATCTTTGTATGCCAGGATGAAATTTTTTGGTAAATCTACACCATGAATAGGGAGTTGCAATTGTTCAGCAATATGAAGGTAAATAATTCCAAGCAATATGGAGCTTCCTTTTTTTATTGAAAGAACTTCGTTGATATAGTAATTAAGAGGATTGAATAGATCGGCAGAATTCCTGGTAAATTTGTGTGCCGAATAAACAATATGATTGATAATCTTTACTTTTTCCAGAGCCGTAAGGTTTTCATTGATTTCCAACCATGTGTCACTTTTTAATTTTTCTGTTTGGGCTTTAATATCGTCAAGATTGATATCGGGATACTGATAATGAGCAATGATATATGCACCTTCAAGAATACTTTTATTTTCTTGCTGCACCCACTGTTTTAATAGTTTTACCGTTTTTTCAAATTGCAGTTCATGGATGATTTCTTCAATTCTTTCTTGGATCAAATCAGAAGTATCATCTTCCCATGTACTTTCAAGGATAGGGATAATATCCAAACCTTTTGCCAGTAATTGTGATTTTACGGCAGAGAAAATTTCGTAATTCGGATCGTCAAGTAATTGAATAAGTGCCTGAACTTCCTTATCTTCCATCTAGCTTGCTACGAGTTTATCCAGTGTGTTTTGAATAAGCTTTTTAACCATTGTTTTATAATCGGCACTAAATGTTTTTTGTACACGGTTTGCAATGATTACACATACCGTAAGTGCTTCATGTCCCAGCATTTTAGATAAGCCGTAAATTGCTGAGCTTTCCATTTCAAAGTTGGTGATTTTGTATTCCTTATATTTAAAATCTTCAATCTTTTGATTCATATCTGGCACTGCCAGGGGTAAGCGTAGAATCCTGCCTTGTGGACCATAAAATCCAGGAGATGAAATTGTTACACCAGGAATAAATCCTTCGCCAAGTCTGTTCATTAACTTTTCTGAAGCCTCAACGAAATAGGGACTGGCAAGTCTTTTATTCCAGTTAAGATATTTTGTAAATGCATCTTCCATATCTAAGTCACATACTTCATCTCTGTTATGATAAAAATTTAATAAACCATCAAAACCAATAGCAATTTTTGACATAAGGAATGAATCAACGGGAATATCTCCCTGTAAACCACCAGAAGTTCCAAGTCTAATAAGGTTCAATGATTTGTGCTCTTTTTTAACAGTTCTTGTTTTCAAATCAATATTTACCAAAGCGTCAAGCTCATTAACAACAATATCAATATTGTCTGTTCCTATACCTGATGAAAGTACAGTCAGCCTTTTTCCTTTGTAAGTACCCGTATGAGTATTGAATTCTCTGTTGTGCTTTTTGAGTTCAATTGTATCAAAAAAACTGGAAACAATTTCAACTCTTTGTGGGTCTCCAACCAAAATTATATCGTCGGCAATATCTTCTGGTTTGAGTTTAATATGATATATACTGCCATCATCGTTAATGATCAGTTCGGATGGTTCTATTTTTCTCATAATAATGATTTTCGTGCAAAAAGTAAACAGCTAAAATACCTAAAAATTAGGAAAACAGCAAAAGAAAAGGATTAAAGCCACTTGCATACTTTTTTTTCTTTACTTACATTCGTGAAAAAATAGAACCATGCTGAAAAAAATACCATTGTATTTAAAAATTCTCATAGGAATGGCCCTGGGAATCATCTGGGGACTTATTTCTGTCTATGCTGAATTTGATGGGTTCTCAAAAGATTATATTGCGCCCTGGGGTGAGATTTTTATACGTTTATTAAAGCTAATTGCAATTCCACTTATTTTTGTAAGCCTTGTTAGCGGTATATCTAATCTTAAGGATATTAGTAGATTGTCAAAAATAGGTTTGAAGACAATTGGTCTTTATATTTTTTCCACAGTTGTAGCAATTTCAATAGGTTTATTGCTGGTAAATCCCTTAAAACCCGGTGCTGCCTTTACGGATGAGTATCGTAGTGAATTTAATCAAAAATACCAGGAAAGTATAGGTGAGAAGCAAATGGCAGCCAGTAATTTAAAAGATAGTGGGCCGCTTGATTTTGTGGTAGAACTGGTTCCCGATAATATTGTGGGTGCTGCTGCAGATAATTCCCGGATGCTACAGCTTATTTTCTTTGCTTTTTTATTTGGTATTGCCATGGTTGCATTGCCTGAATCAAAAACAGGAACCGTGAAGAAGTTTATTGATGGGCTGAATGAAATCGTTTTGAAAATTATTGATTTTATTATGAAGTTTGCTCCATTCGGAGTATTTGCATTGATGGTGTCATTGCTTGTAGACTATGCAAATCAGATTACAGAGTTGTTTGTGGCACTGGGGGCATACTCGGGAACTGTAATTTTGGGTTTGATGCTGATGATATTTTTCGTCTATCCTTTCATGCTATGGATTTTTACAGGATATAAATTCAGAAAATTTTACAAAGCAATTTTTCCAGCTCAATTGCTTGCGTTTTCTACAAGTTCCAGTGCAGCCACATTGCCTGTGACTATGGATCGGTGTGAGAAAAAAATAGGCATTTCAAAAGATATTTGCAGCTTTGTTTTGCCTGTAGGTGCCACAATAAATATGGATGGTACAAGTTTGTACCAGGGTGTAGCGGCAGTGTTTATAGCCCAATCTTATGGTATCGATCTTGATCTAATGCAACAACTTACCATTATTCTTACGGCTACGTTGGCATCAATTGGGGCAGCAGCGGTTCCTGGTGCAGGTATTGTAATGTTGGTAATTGTATTGGAATCTATTGGGTTACCCACGGAAGGCATTGCTTTAATTCTTGCTGTTGATAGGGTGCTCGATATGTTACGAACAGCAGTAAATATAACTGGAGACAGTACCATTGCTACCATCATTGCCAAATCTGAAAATAAACTTATTCCTCCAGAATAAAGCAAAGAATAATTCAGATAAATGTAGAGTATTCAATATGGACGGGTTTTTGGGTCAGTTTAAAATCAGTGATGTTTTTATTATAAGTAGTTGAAAAGGCAAAATTATGCGTGTATACTTTTGTTGAGATGTACTTTTTTAGCATGTTTCCCAATGGATCTTTTTCCCGAAGACAAATGTTGTAGAAAGCATAATTCTGGCCAATCAGACTGTTGTGACAAGCTTTTATGAGATTGTCGAAAGCATGCCTGTCATTATTTCTTAGAGCCAAAAAGCTGAGAAAAACAAAACGCAAAGTATTGCCTTTTTGAGGAGCAGCAGGCATCTCAAAAAAGGGTTTCAGCAAAGTGTAGCTAGTGGTAAGAAGTTTAATTTTACCAGAAAATTCAGTAACAACGTATCGTTGAAGTCTTTGTTGATCCCACCGTGCGAGGCATGCTACCAATTTCCTGTTTTTTCGAACCAGTAGGAAGTCGCTAAGCTTAAGACCTGGAAGGTTCTTTATTAGTTCCTGCAAGCTGTCAATAGTATACCTTGGACTAAGATTGTATTGCTCATAATAATGGTTGTAGAGCAGTGCCATTTCATCAAGGTTATTTTCATTAGCATTGGCTATTTTATAATCTTTATTAATCTTTTTTTTGCCAAATGGTAGAATACTATAGAACACATAATCATCAAGGGCTTGTGCTTTGGGTATTTTTCCTTTACCTTTTGTAAAAGATAAAGATTTTTTATTTCCTCTCAGTATTGAAACTACAGCAAATTTTGTGTTGCTTTGAAGCTCAATATTGTATAATTCTTCCAGCATATCAATAGCAACTCTGGTACCGCGATATGATGGGGAAACTTTGAAATCTCCCCATGCAGCCATCTCATAAATTGAATTATTTACTATTACATCCTGATGCGTTGCACCTAGGCAGCCTGCTATTTCTTTTTGACTTTTAGAAACAAGTAATATGGGATTGTCGAATATTTGATAAATTTTAGAGAAATCGGGATTCCTATCTATATATGCTTTGATATCTCCATCCATGGGACATTGCTTAGATAATTCAATCAATTGGGAGTTATCCTCAGGAATTGCATTTTTTATTGTTATATCAGGCATTTTCATGAATTTTTGTGTTGCTATTAATAGTAATATCTTGCTCTACAATTGCATCGAATGCTTCTAATGAATTTTCTGTTTCTGGAATCGTTTGATTTTTTAATTTGGCAAAAAGCTCTTCATTAAAGGTGTTGTAATGAAGAAACAGATTTGAAGCTTCAAGCTTTGTGAATATTAGCTTTATCATTTGAGTGGCAAGGAAAAGATTTAAAACAAAGCGGGGTTTTTTGTCATTTTTGGAAATGATATCATAGTTCATTTCTTTTCTGTCAGCTTTCCATTCCTGACGCATTTTCTTTCTTTTTTTTCTGGATTCAGGCCCTTGAACGAAAGTTAGCAGATACCAGAAAATATCAGCAAAATGGGTGGATGACTTAATGTTTTCTTTGATTTTAGGTAACTTTTTAGCTTTCTTGTATTGTGCAATTTTTATCCATTCAGGAAGCATATCTACGCCACCATAATATCCCACATTGATACAAACTGAAGGGCGGGTATTAACATCAATAATATATGCTTTGCCTGTGAACTCATCAAGTATATAGTCTATACTTATAAAACCAGTCCAGTTAATATGCTTGATAAACTGTGCTGCTGATTTTGAACAATTATCGTTTGTTTTGGTGGTTCTGCTTGTAGTGGTTCCTCCTGACCTGGGAATATATCTTAGCCCCACATGAAATGTTTCTCCGATAACTTCTCCATTTTGTGCAAGCGCAGATTCTGCAAATTCAGGGCCCTTTATTTTTTGCTGTATTATGGGTAGTTCATTTTTCTTAAGATTGTTTCTGTGAATTACATCATGGTAAGCTTCCATAATTTGTGAAGGTTCATCAACCAGTCGGATGCCTGTTGAGTTTCTGCTCTGGCGCATTTTAATATAAACAGGATAATCAATATTTTCGATTATTTCTTTTACTTCTGTCAAGTTTTCAGGAACAAAAGTTTCCGGGTAATATAAGCCGGCCTTATTAACTGTATCTTTTAGTAATGCCTTGTCGTGTAGTTGTATAAGATCATTATAATCGGGAAGAATTGTTTTTGTATAGTTTAATACTTCTATTTTATAATTGCTCATTAAGTAAAGCTCTTCAAAACTAGGGAAGT
>PKSZ01000728.1:1957-9573 GCA_002869425.1 Marinilabiliales bacterium | reverse complement strand
AGTTTGCTGGGGCAGGAGAGTGTGGATAAGTTTTCAGTAATGGCAGGAAGGGAAATTGCCAGCGGTGAATTTGCAGAGAATATTACAACAACCGGCGCTGTTTTGTATGAAATGAAACCATTGGATGTGCTTGCTAATGATGATGTTGTACTTGAAGTTACACAAATAGGGAAGAAGTGTCATGGCGATTCTTGTGCCATATACAGAGAAGTGGGAAATTGTGTTATGCCCAAAGAGGGAATATTTACGCGTGTACTAAAAACAGGAAGTATTAAACCTGGCGATGAACTGGTTTATACACCAAAGGTTTATAAATGTTATGTAATAACACTTAGCGATAGAGCTAGTTCTGGAGAATATGAGGATAGGAGTGGACCTAGAATTAAAGAATTGATTTGCGAGCATTTTATGAAAACGGGTAAGCGTTTCGAGATAATAAGCGATATTATTCCGGATAGCGAAGCAGAATTGAAGCAAAAAGTTGATGATGCTACTGCTAATGGTGCTGATTTTATTTTTACAACCGGAGGAACAGGTGTTGGTGAAAGAGATATAACACCCGATGTAATTCAATCTATGCTGGATAAAGAAATTCCGGGAATTATGGAATTAATTCGGTACAAATATGGTTCGCAAAAGCCTAATGCTTTATTAAGCCGAGGTGTTGCGGGTATTATAAATAAAANTAAAACACAGATTTATACTTTGCCCGGTAGTGTTAAAGCTGTGAATGAGTATATGGAAGAAATTTTAAAAACGCTGGATCACCTTGTTTTGATGCTTTACGGTATTGATGCACATTAATATAGAGCTGTGTCTATTGTAAAACATTACAATTCTGGTTATACCGGTAAATACTTTATGTAGATTTGATGTAATGATTATCTATTTCCATTTAATAAACTAATACAAATTAATTATGAAAAATTTTATTTCACTGTTAGCACTGTTACTATTAGCCTTTGCAATACATGCTCAACAAGAAGTAAAGATTGAAAAATTTACCCTCGACAATGGCTTGACGGTAATATTAAGTGAGGATCATACAATGCCTGAAGTTTTTGGCTGTGTAATGACACGCGCCGGTTCAAAAGACGATCCAGACGATGCAACCGGAATGGCGCATTATATGGAACACATGCTTTTTAAGGGAACCTCAGACCTTGGTACTGTTGATTGGACAAAGGAAAAACCCCATATTGACAGGATTTTCCATTTGTATGATGAGTTGTGTGCAACAGATATAGATTCAAGTCGTCAGAGAATACAAAAACAAATCAATGAAGAATCAATCAAGGCTGGAGAGTATGCCATACCCAATGAATTGAGCAATTTGATTAATGAAATGGGCGGAACAAACATGAATGCAGGTACTGGTCCCGACTATACCATATTCTACAATGCTTTTCCACCCAATCAGATGGAAAGGTGGCTGGAATTGTATAGCCATCGATTTATGGATCCTGTTTTTAGGGGGTTTCAGGCAGAGCTTGAAGTTATTTATGAAGAGAAGAATATGTATTCTGATATGTTTATCTTTTCATTGATTCAAAAGTTTGGACAACAATTTTTTAAGAATCATCCTTATGGTCAGAAAGACAGAATTGGTACTGTTGATGATTTGAAAAATCCAAACCTGACCAAAATGTACAAGTTTTTTAAAACCTGGTATGTGGCAAACAATATGGGATTGGTTATTGTAGGTGATTTTAATAGTGAAGAGATAAAGCCACTTATAAAGGAAAAATTTGGTCGTTTGCCCAAGGGAAATCTTCCCAAAAGAAAAGTATACGAAGAAAAGCCGTTTAATGGCAGAGAATTTTACGAAGGTAAATTTAGTCCAATAAAAATGGGACTTCTTGGATTTAGAACAGTTCCGGAAGGTCATCCCGATGCATTACCTCTTACTGTTTGTAATCAACTGTTAGCCAATCAAAATCAGACAGGATTGCTGGATAAGTTGTCAATGGATGGAAAAATTCTTGCTGCACAGGTAATGTCAATGCCTTATAACGACCATGGAGCAACCATTATGTTGGTTATTCCGAAATTGGTTGGTCAGAAACTTGAGGATGCAGAGCAACTGGTATTGAACGAGGTTCATAAGTTACATGAAGGAGATTTTGATGAATCCATGGTCACAGCCATCAAACAACAGTTATACGTGGATCACGAGAGATCACTTGAGTCTAATGAGAGTAAAGCTGTTCAGTTGGCAACCTTATTTGCACAAGGAAGAAGTGTAGAAGAAATCAACAATTATACAGATGAGGTAAATAGCATAACAAAAGATGATATAATTAGGGTGGCCAAAAATTATTATGGCAAAAATTATCTTGCATTCTTTTCAAAAATGGGATTTAGTAAAAACGAAAAGGTAGATAAACCTGATTATGAACCAGTAATTGCCAATACCAATGCACGTTCTCCTTTTGCTAAAGAGTTTGAAAAGATTACTTCAGATGTTGCAAAAATAGATTATATCGATTTCGATAAAGCTGTTCAAACAAAAGAAATAGCAAAAGGGGCAGTTCTGAAAAAGGTAGAAAATCCAGTAAATGATATTTTTGAATTAACACTTCGATATGGTGTAGGTAATTTCAAAATGCCATTGTTGGAGTACGCTTCAACCATTATGAATTATTCAGGGGTTGAGGATATGGAAGTTTCTGATTTCAAAAAGGAATTTGGTAAATTGGGTTGTTCCTATTCCATATCCAGTTCTGATAGTTATTTATACGTAGAAGTAACAGGATTGGATAAGAATCTGGATAAGGCTATTGCATTGATCAATAAGTTGATGACAAATCCAAAACTGGATCCGGAAAAACTTGATATTATTGTGGAAGCTGTTAAGTCGGAAAGAAAGATGGAGAGATCAGAGCCGGATAATATTGCTGATGCTCTTTTTGAATATGTGAGATATGGCGACAAGTCTTCTTATTTGAATAGATTAAGCATGAAGGAGATTTCCAAGTTAAATACAGATACTCTGGTTAGTAAGTTTAAAAAAGGTCTTGAGTATGAGGCAGATTTCTATTATACAGGAACAAAGCCCCTGGGGGATGTTACCAATATGATAAAGCAAGATTTGTATATTACGGCAAATCCTATAAAATCTGATTCACCTGTATTTAGGGATGCAAAAGAATATAAGGACAATACAGTCTATCTTGTAAACAAGAAAAAAGCTGTACAAAGTAAAATATTCCTGTATACGAAGCTTGGAAAATATAACAACAATGAGAAGCCTGTAATTGAGGCATTTAACTTGTATTTTGGTGGTGGCTTTTCCGGACTTGTATTGCAGGAGATAAGGGAGTACAGATCGCTTGCATATACCGCAGGAGCAAGATTTGCTACTCCTATGAAGGAAAACGATCCCATGAGCTTTGTGGGATATGTAGGTACACAGTCTGACAAAACCCTTGAAGCATTGTCTGTATTTTACGATCTGATTAGAAATATGCCTAAAAAGGAAGAAAGAATGGATATGATACGCAATTATCTGATTCAGTCAGCATTAACAGATGAACCCGGATTTAGAAGTCTGGCACAGTCTATTGATCGCTGGAAACTTGAAGGCTATAGTCAGGATCCGAGAATTGAAAAGTTCAAGGAGTACAAAACCCTAAACTTCAATACAGTGTATTCTTATTATGAAAAGAATCTGAAGGATAAGCCCATTGTATATTCATTCGTGGGAGATAAAAAGCGAGTGGATATGAAAGAAGTTGAAAAATATGGTAAAGTCATAGAGGTTAAGGAAAAGAATTTGTTTTCAAAATAAACAATTATGGCAGATCAAGCAGGAATTTCCAGAACGGATGCATTGCATCTTTTGAAAGAGTATGTAAAGAATGATAAAATGATTGCCCACAGTCTCGCCTCAGAGGTAGTGATGAAGGCTGTTGCCGGAAAGCTCAATGAAGATCTGGAATTGTGGGGAATTGCTGGTCTATTGCATGACCTTGATGTTGAAATAACAGAAGCTGATCCCAAGACTCATGGATTGAAGTCTGTGGAAATATTGCAGGAAAAAGGTGTACATCCTGAAATTGTTGATGCCATAAAAATGCATAATGAAGAAGCCACAGGCATGGATAGGAATACGAAGTTCCAGCATGCCCTGGCTTGTTCAGAAACCATTACAGGCTTGGTTTTTGCCACAGCTCTTGTTTATCCGGATAAGAAGCTGAAAAGTGTAAAGCCAAAATCTATTGTTAAAAGGATGAAAGAGAAAAAATTTGCAGCTTCTGTAAAAAGGGAAAATATTCTGGAGTGTGAAAAGATAGGCATACCTATGAATGAATTTGCTGCTTTATCTTTGTCTGCAATGTGTGAAATATATACCGAACTCGGGTTTTAATATTACTGGCGAAGTGAGTTAATGGTTTTCAGACCAACCAGTTTATCATACCTGTCGTTGATGCCCCTGTGGTATACATAAATTACGTAGTCGTTTTCTGTTTCATAATGGCTGCCTTCAAGAAAAGTATTGTCGGCAAGGGTTGTCCCATCTTGTACATAAATGTATTCATAATTGTAATATCCTTGTTTTAAAAGCATTTTTAGTTGATATGCCTTTTTTTCGTAATTGTAGGTCATCCTGTTTCTGGCATTGTAATTCCAGTCGCTTAAACTTCCAAAAACATAGAAATTACCATCAATCATTGGAGCTTCATAGGGGAGCGTAAAATATACATAGCAATAATCTGCTTCCGTATCGTCGTCTTCACCCTCCTGAACTTCAGGCATGTATCTTCCATTTAAATCCTGGTGGTATAGATATACCTGAAAGCGCCTCGATTCATCGTCCAGTAATCGAACGTGGTAATAGGGCTTCTCATATTCTATTTGTTGTATTCTTTCCGACTGGTATCGTAGACTTTTAATATCAAAGAATCTGAATTCACTTCCAGCGTAAAACAGGTTGCCAACATCGTAATCATAGATTAGTTGATTGTCTTTTATATACATGGGTTTTAAATCAGTAATTTCATTGTCCCATCTGTTATTTTGTCTTATAACTACTTTAATTTCATTAAACGGATCAATTAGGTTCAATCCTGTGGTGTTAAGTGTAAAGTCTATTTCATGACTATCATTTCTGCGGTCAATCTGGCTAGGCCTCTTTATCGAAGCTTCAATTCCCACTTTATCTTCCACAACAAAAAATCTTTTAGTAATTACTAGATCTTTTTCATCAAAATCTTCATAAATTTTTAATATGTAATTCCCGGGAAGTGTTATTTTCATATCCTCATTTGGAATGTGCACATTGTAATGAACATATTCTACCATCGTGTTAAAAGAATATGCATAATCTGTAATTTGATTTTCTGTAAAGCCTTCAATAAATTCAGATCGCATAAGACCTGAAGGTTGCCAATTGGCATTACAGTGTTCAACTGTGTAGCTGTAATCCTTAATATCAGTATCAAGATTGTCGAAGCTAACAACAATACCATTTTCACTGTTTAAATACATTACAGGATTAGAAAGTACCCAGCCATCTCTGTGTGCCAGAACAGTGTAGATATTTTCCTTGTATATATGGTTGGTGTATCTCAGGTAGTTTTCATCATAGTATTCCTCTTCCTGCGAAAGAGCAAAAAAAGAGTTAAGTGTTAGATATAGAGCTAATAATAGTGCAGTTTTCATAGTTGACAATGGTTGAATAAACCCTTTTTAATTGGGTTCATTTTTTGTTATATGATGTTTTTACTCTTTTTCAATAGCTTTGAATTCATTAATATTAGTAGAAGTAGACCATAAAAGTTTCTCAGAGTTATCAAAATGAATTCTTATTAGTTTTTCACCTTTTTGATCAGCGCTACCTGATTCAGCCTTTCTCTTTAATATGTAAACCAACGAAGATCCAATTACGTTATCCTTAGACTTTGATTTAATGGAGCTATATGTTAAGTTGATTTCATCTGGAGCAGACATTAGCTCTATAACCTCTTTTTTTGTCATACCTTTTTCGAGTTTATTCATATTCTCAAGTATAACTTTTTCTCTATTCTCAGATGCTTTATAAGGATAGCTTACTTCCTTTTGAAAAAGTTTAGTATCATTCATCTTATTGTTTTGTTGGGCATAGCTCAAAAATGCCCATTGACTAATAATTATTAAGATCAGTAGTTTTTTTATCATAGTTTCAATCTTTAATGTCATATAACGTTAAGTATAAGAATAGTAGCCGGCTGCGGGGTACTTTTCTGTCAAGTTACAAGTAAGTTGAAGCGGGCTACAACCCTTTAATTTACTGTCATTTCAGCTATTATTTTTATACATAGTTATAAGCAGTCCAATCATTCATTTCTCACTTCTATCTTGCTATTTTGTGGAATTGTAAATTTAAAATTGCTTCCTTTTCCTACTTCGCTTTCTACCCAAATTTCTCCATCGTGTTTTTCAACAAATTCTTTGCAAAGAATTAAGCCAAATCCTGTTCCTTCTTCATTATTTGTTCCTGTTGTTGTATAATTCGCACCTATTTCCCAGAGTTTTGGTATAATATTTTTGTCAATTCCTATTCCGTTGTCTGAAACAGTTATAATAGTATCCTTGTAATTATTTTCAGCATAAATATTTATCTGTCCGTCTTGATTTGTAAATTTTATTGCGTTTGATATTAAATTTCTTAAAATTGTCTTGAACATATTCAAATCTGCTGTTATTCTTATTTTTTCCGTTTCAAAACAGTTAATTTTAATATTTTTGGTATTATTTTTAAAGGAGGAGATCACTTCTTCACAAACTTTAATAAATAAATAATTTTGGGGTTCAAATGACAATTTACCGGCCTGAGATTTAGACCACAATAATAAATCTTCCAATAAATCATAAGTTTGATATGCTGTTGCATAAATTATTCTAAGATGATTTTCAATCTTTTGTATATCGAATTTATGCAAGTTTTTTATTAACATATCGGATAACCCTAAAAGTGAATTAAACGGATTTCTTAAATCATGTGCAAGGATTTGCATTAAACGGTCTTTGTTGGCATTGAGTTTTTTTAGTTCTTCGTTTTGTTGTCGGATAATTGAGTCAGATTTGATTTTGTCCGTTACATCATTAACAAAAACTAATTTTGCATTTCTCCCATCGAACAGTATGTCATGTCTTATAATTTCAACTTGTATGATTTCTCCATTTTTCTTTTTATGAACAAATACTCCTACATTTACTAGACCTTCATCATGCGTTTTGGCAGATTGTTTCACTTTTCCCTTTTCAGAATCTGGTCGGATTTCCAAAATAGTCATATTTAGAAATTCTTCTCTCGTGTAGCCATATTTATCAACAAAAGCATTGTTTACAGATAGGAATTTTAGCGTTTCAGTTTCAAAAATTGAAATTGGCATTTGGTTCGATTCATAGAGTAGTCGGTATTTTTCTTCGCTTTCTTTCAGAGCTTGTTCAGCTTTTATTCGATCATCAATATTTCTTGTAATTCCTACAATTTCAATTTCATCATCAGAATTATAATTAAATTTAGAAGAGGTTTCTACCCAAATCAGGCGGCCATCTTTACATCGTTCCTGAAATTGATTAATCAGGATATTTGTATTTTCAGGGTCTTTTTTAATTTGTTCAGATTCATT
>PKSZ01000728.1:0-1948 GCA_002869425.1 Marinilabiliales bacterium | reverse complement strand
ATTTTTAATTACTTTTTCAGCAATTAATACAGATTCGGGCGATAGGGTTTCATGTAAACTGTGCTGTAATCTTTCTTCAGGAGTAAAACCAGATAAATTATATTCAGCAGGACTTATATAAGTAAATCTGCCTTTCTCTACATTGTATACCCATAAACTATCAGATGTATTCTCTACAATAAAACGTAATCTTTCTTCAGTTTCTTTTAGTGCCTGTTCGGCTTGTTTGCGTTTGGTAATATCCCTTAAAATATTCATTATTGCAGGTTTACCTTTGTATTGAATAATTACTACCTTGATTTCTACATAAATATCATTTCCATTTTTGTGTTTAATAATTGTTTCAAAATGAGAAAAACCTTTGGTTTGCAAATCATTAATTCGATTATCTATATTTTCTTTTGTAATGTTTTTCTCAAAATCATTAGGGTTCATTTTTAACATTTCACCTTTTGTATACCCTGCAATTTTTGCTGCATTTTCATTTAATTCAAGAAAGTTAGATGGCATGCCATCTGGATTAATTGTAAAAATGGATATGGCGTCTGTATTAGATTCAAAAAGTTCTCTATATTTCTCTTCGCTTTCTTTTAATGCTAGTTCTGTTTGTTTTCGTTCGGTAATATCCTGAAAAACACCTCTGATTTCAATTATTTCGTCATTCTTGTTTCTTATTGCTTCTCCCTTGGCTTTTACTGCTTTACGGTTGCCTTTAGCTGTAATAATGTATAAATCTTCGTCAAAAGGTTTTCCTTGTTCAACAGCTTCGTTCAAAATTTTTGTAATTATGCCGGAAGAAGCTTTGTCGTAAAAACCAATAGCGCTTTCTATCGAAGGAATATAATCTTTATCCACCTCATGTATATGACGTGTTTCATCTGACCATGTTAATTCATTTTTTTGCAGTTCAACTTTCCAGCCTCCTATATTCGCAATTTTACTATATTCGTGAAGCAGAAAATTACTTTCTAATAGTGCTTGCTCTGCTTGTTTACGTTCAGTAATATCACGTTCTATTGAAAATAGAAATGGCTCGTTGTCGCCAATTTGTATCATTCTTACCGACACCTCAACAGGAAATACAGAACCGTCCTTTTTTATATGTTCGGTTTCAAATATTGCAAAATCCCCCGGATTTACCATTTTTTCAATTCTTTCAGGAATAGTTTTTTGACACTCAGGCGTTTCTAATTGCATCACCGGCATTCCTATCAATTCGTCTTTTGTATATCCATGTTTTTCAATGGCTTTTGAATTAGTATCTGTAATAATGGGACCTTTTTCTTTATCCAGTTTCATTACAAAAATATAATCGCCTGCCTCATTAAATAATGCTTTGTATTTTTCTTCATTCTCAACAAGCTGTAATTCAACTATTCTTTTTTGCAACACAATTCCGGCATGAGCAACAAAGGTTTCGATAAATTCTTTTTCTGTTATTGCCGATTGGTTGTATGAGAAGAAATGCAAAGATGCAATCAGTTTAGTATCTTTAGTAATACCGATTGAATAGATATTGCTTATTCCAATCAGCTTTTCAATTGCTTTAGTAGCAAAATCAGGAAATTGATTTGCCGAGAATTCTGTTAATCCATTTGTGAATTGGTGCAGTTTTCCCGTTCTTAAATATTGATTGTGGGCAGGGACAAGCTTATATTTTTTCTTCAAAGGATTAAAGCCGGAAATTTTGATTATTTTGTTGAAAATATCACTATTTATACCGGAAAAGGCTTCAAATGTAGTTTCGTTTTTCTCTTCATTTATAGAATTACACAAAACCAAAGTATCTGGAAAGTTCAGAGCTAATTCATTGGTTAAAAAAGAATATATTTCTTCTATTTCTTTTAATTTTAATAATTCTGAATTAAATTTATTTATCATTTCCAATTGTCTATTGGAACGTAATATATCGTATTCTGCCTTTTTGCGTTCGGTAATGTCGTGAATA
>PKSZ01000733.1 GCA_002869425.1 Marinilabiliales bacterium | reverse complement strand
GAAAAGATAGTTTGTGGGCAGGGCAGAAAATGTACAATTTGTATAAAAAGGGCACTACTCCCTGGGAGTGGCATGCAAAACTTCAAAAAATCGCACATGATTTAAATCTGGAGTTCTTTTCTTCACCATTTGACATTGAGACAGTGCATAAGCTTGATGAACTCGGAGTTCCTGCCTATAAAATTGCTTCACTGGAAATAACAGATATTCCGTTAATTGAAGCTGTTGCAAAGAAGAACAAACCTGTCATTATTTCTACCGGGGCTGCAGGTATAGAAGATATTGAACTTGCAGTTCAAACATGTATTGAAGCAGGAAATAAACAGATTGCCTTACTAAAATGTACTTCCGCATATCCCACACCGCTAGAAGAAGTAAACCTAAAAATGATCCCTGAATTAAAAAAGCGTTTTGGAACAATAGTAGGATTATCAGACCATACATTGGGAAGCTCTGTTCCAATTTTAGCGGTTGCTTTTGGTGCAAAAATAATAGAGAAGCATTTTATATTGGATAAAAATATTCCAGCTTTGGATAAGGACTTTTCTTTGGATAAGAACGAATTTAAAGAAATGGTAGAAGCAGTAAGGGATGCAGAGAAAGCCATTGGATGTGAATCCTGGGAGTTAACTGAAAAGATGAAAACAGCAGCAGCTTTCAAAAGATCACTTTTTGCTGTGCAGGATATTCAGAAGGGAGAACAATTGACAGAAGAGAATATTCGTTCGTTAAGACCAGGATTAGGGATGCATCCTAAACATTATTATGAGATATTGGGAAGAAAAACCAATACATTTATAGAGAGAGGAACACCATTAAGTTTCGACCTTTTTGATTAAGACTAGTATTCTGGTTTCAGGATTATTAATACAATAAAGCTTAAAATCTTATATCTTTACAAAATACTATGTTATTTTGCACGTTAAATTTCAAATGATTGGATTATGAAAATTAGCTTTGTTAAAAAGATTCTACCTCATATAGTAATTATAGTAATTTTTCTGGGTATTTCGTTTACATACTTTACAGCTCAGCTTTCTGGCTCAAAAGAATTAGTTCAGTCTGACGTCCTGAATTACAAAGGAATGTCCAAAGAAATAAAAGATTTTAGGGAAGAGACAGGGGAGGAAGCACTATGGACAAATAGCATGTTTGGGGGAATGCCAGCATATCTTATTAGTGTGAATTACGTTCGCATAATATCGAAGGTTAATAAGGCGCTAATGTTGTGGCATACCAGACCGGCTGGATTTGTCTTTTTGTATTTGTTGGGCTTTTATATTACGCTATTAATCTTTAGAGTGAATCCCTGGCTAAGCTTAGCTGGAGCAATAGCCTATGCTTTTTCCAGTTATTTTTTCATAATTATTGAAGCAGGACATATTACCAAAATAATGGCCCTGGGTTACTTACCTCCAATTATTGGAGGTATATATCTTGCTTATAAGCGAAAACCTTTACTTGGAGCAGGAGTTACGGCTTTGTTTCTTGCTTTACAAATTCTTGTAAATCACCTGCAGATAACTTACTATACTCTTCTAATAGTTGTTTTTCTTGTCGTATTTATGTTTTTTGACATGTTGAAAAACAAGGAGATGAAAAGGTTTATCAGAGCTTCTGTATTTCTTGTTTTTGCTGCAGTTCTAGCGGTAGGCAGCAACTTTTCTAGTTTATATTTAACCTATGACTATGGTAAAGATAGTATGCGTGGAAAATCGGAGCTCACCCTGGATAAAGCAAACAAAACGGGAGGTCTGGATAAGGATTATGCAACCCAATGGAGCTACGGAATAGGGGAAACATTTACTTTGTTTATTCCGAATGTAATGGGAGGAGCATCTGGAGGTGAACTTTCAAAAAAGTCTGAAGTTTATAAGATGATAAAGGCATCTTCAGGACCAGCTAATGCTGCAAGTGCAATAAAACGAATGCCTACATACTGGGGTCCTCAACCTTTTACATCAGGGCCTGTTTATGTGGGAGCAGCAGTTTTCTTCTTATTTGTTTTGGGTTTATTTCTTATTAAAGGTCCTTTAAAATGGTGGTTGTTAAGTATAACCATTTTTTCAATAATGCTTGCCTGGGGAAAGAATTTTATGTTTTTAACAGATTTCTTTCTTGATTATTTTCCTGGATATTCAAAATTTAGAACAGTATCCATGATTCTTGTGATTGCTGAATTTGCGATACCGATGCTTGCATTAATTCTTTTACGTGATTTATTTAAAGGGAAATTTACTTTCCAACAATTAAAGAAGCCATTATTATATTCATTGGCTATTGTAGGAGGTGTTTGTCTCTTGTTTGCTGTTATGCCGGGGATGTTTTTTAGCTTCACCAGTGATGCAGATAATGCATACAGGTCGAATCCCGCATTTCTGGATGCCTTAATATCCGATAGGGAATCACTACTAAAACAGGATGCATTAAGATCTTTGGTCTTTATTTTGGCCATTGCTGCTGTAGTTTTCTTTTTTGTAAAGAAAAATATAAAGCCCAATGTCGCTATAATATTTATTATCGCAATATTCTTGATCGACATGTGGTCTGTAAATAAGAGGTATTTGAATGATGAAGATTTCATTACAAAGCGGGAGGCAAAAGATCCATTTACGCCATCACAGGCTGATTTACAGATATTGAAAGATAAAGATCCTGATTATCGGGTACTTAATCTTTCTGTGAGTACTTTCAATGATGCCAGTACTTCTTATTTCCATAAATCAATTGGAGGTTATCATGGAGCAAAAATGGAAAGATATCAGGAGTTGATAGATTTTCATATCATCAAGGATATGATGAATCTACAACAGAAGCTTGGACAGGCCAGATCTCAGCAGGAATTGATTGATGCATTGGGTAGCTCAGATGTCTTAAATATGCTGAATACAAGGTATATTATCTTACCAACTAAGAATGGTGTTATGGCTCAGAGGAATTACAATGCACTCGGAAATGCATGGTTTGTTTCTAATTTACATATGGTAGCAAACGCAGATAAAGAGATTATGGCTTTGAATGATTTTAATCCTGCTAAAGAAGCTATCGTTGATGAAAGGTTTAAGGATCAGTTTGAGCAATTGGATGTTGAAAAGGATTCAACAGCAACGATTAAATTAATCTCATATAAACCTAATTATTTGGTTTACGAGTCAAATACACAAAAAGAGGGTTTGGCTGTATTTAGTGAAATATATTATGATAAAGGATGGAATGCATATATAGATGGTGAGCAGAAACCATATTTCAGAACCAATTATGTGTTGCGGGGAATGCGAATTCCTGCGGGAAAGCATAAGGTAGAGTTTAAGTTTGAACCAAAAATGTATTATGCAGGAATTAAAATAAATACCATCAGCGCTATTTTATTATTTATTGGTTTAATATTGGTTGTAGTGCTCGAGATTAGGAAGCTCAGAACAGAGTAGTTAATTAACTGTACTTATGGGGGAAATACGGAAGCAAAGTATTACAGGTACAATATATACTTTTGTAGGTGTAGTTGTTGGGTTTTTTACCAGTGCTATTATATTTCCCAGAATTTTGGATCCTGATGAGATCGGTCTTTTGGGAATCCTGATTAGTTATTCTTTATTGTTTTCTCAGTTTGCATCATTCGGATTTATGAGTACTACTACTCGTATGTTTCCGTATTTTAGAGATAAGCAAAAGAAACATCATGGTTTTTTGTTCCTTTCTATTATGGTGGCAATAACTGGATTTGTGCTGGCCACAGTCGTTTTTATTTTATTGGAACCAAATTTATCAGACGCCGGAGAAGGAAAGTCACAGTTGTTTGGGGAATTTTCATATTTTATTATTCCGCTGGTATTTTTTACTCTTTTCTTTAATATTATTGATAGCTATACAAAGGCACTCTATAATGCAGTTCGGGGTACGGTTCAACGTGAATTTGTCAAGAGAATCCTGATACTGTTAATCATTCCTTTTTATTATCTGAAATGGATTTCTTTTGAGCAATTTGTGCTGTTGTATGTAATAGCCAATTGTTTGCCAACTGTCTTTCTTATTATCCCATTGATAAGGGACGGTGATTTTAGTTTGAAACCAGATTTTGCGTTTTTGGATAAAGAAATGTTAAAAACAATGATGAGTGTTGGGGTTTTTGGAATTATCATCAGTGCTACAGGAGTTATTACTTTGAGTCTTGACAGGATTATGATAGAAAGCTTTCTGGGATTAAGTAAAACCGGAATTTATTCAACTGCTTTTTTCTTTGGAACACTGGTCATCCTTCCAGCACGTTCGGTTAATAAGATTACAAGCACTTTTGTAGCTGAAGCCTGGAAAAATAATGATCGTAAAATGCTGGATGATATATATTACAAAAGTTCACTCAACCAGTTTATCGTTGGTCTTTTGTTATTGGCTGGTATTTGGGCCAATATAGATAATGTAATGCTTATTTTAACTGATAAATTTATTGAAGGTAAATACGTTATTCTCTTTATTGGATTGGCTTATTTAACTGATATGGTTGCAGGTTCCAGTGCTGGTATTTTAGGAACTTCTAAAAAGTATAGATTGCAGGCTTTATTTATGGTCATTATGGTTATATTGATTATTATCACAAACTATCTGTTCATTCCGGTATGGGGTATTGTTGGTGCAGCATTTGCTTCCTTTATTTCAAAGCTGGCATTTAATTTAATGCGATTTATATACTTATGGATTCGATTTAAAATGCAACCCTATAATTATAAGTACATTATGGTTATTGTCATTGCATTGACATCATACCTGGCTGCACATTTTATACCTGTTCTTCCTAATTTTATTATAGATATAATACTTAGGGGAGGTGTACTTCTGATAGTTTTTGCAGGATTGATATTGTTGTTTAATATATCATCAGATATTAATGAACAATACCTTCGGTACAGGAAGAAAATACTTAAGTTTTAGCTAAAAAAGCAAATGCTTTTTTGCATTGTTTTTCCAACCTGCTTGTGATTCATAATCCACAAAGTAGATTTTTAGATCTGCCTGCGATTCATAGTCTACGAAAAACAAGGTTTTGTCTGCTTGCGATTCGTAATCCACAAAAAACCATTTTCCCTCATTCCCTTTCGCTTGTGATTCATATTTTACTTTGTATACTTTAAGGTCGCATTGTGATTCATAATCCACAACAAAAACCTTAACATCTGCTTGTGATTCATAGTCCACAGTATACAATTTTTGTGCTTTTCCTTGGAAAGAAAGGAAGAGGATGATACTAAATGTGAAAAGTATAGTTTTTTTCATTGTTTAAAAAAGTTAATGATTCCCAATAATGTTTCTGTTTTTTCTTCCAGGAAACCCATGTGACCGGATTCATTTAATTCTAAAATATGCAAATTATCCATAGTTCCTAATCTTTCAAAAGCTAGATCGAAAGGAATGTAATTGTCTTTTTTACCTAAAATTAGCATGGACTTCGATGCATTTCCCTGGAGTAAGTTTGTGTAATCCCGTCTCATTTTCATTCCTTCAAGCAATGCAATTATCCCTTGATTTGAGGTGTTTTTAGCAATTTTCTTGCCAAGTTTTATATTCGATTCAAATTTATCAAGATTGCTGTTTGCATATGCTTTTGGAATGTTGATATTGTAAATCAATTCCTTTTTTTCTTGCCTGATGAGACCGATTTCACGATTTCTGTTTTGTTTCTTCTCATCATCATCTGCAAAAGGAGTTGAGTGTAAAAGGCACAATTTGTTCACTTTCTCCGGGTACTTGTCCAAGAAGGATAAAGCAATATATCCTCCCATGGAATGACCAATTATTGAACATTGATCAATGTTTAATTGTTCAAGAGCCTCTTTAATTATATCAGCCATTAGGTTCATAGAATGAATGGTCCCAATGCATTCACTTTTACCATGACCGGGAATGTCGATCATTAAAACGCTTAGATGTTTTGCAAGATCGGATGCAAAATCATCAAATATTTCCATTGATTCCAAGTATCCATGTAGCAACAAAACAATTTCACCAGAGCCTTCAACTTTGTAATGAATCTTTTTTCCTCTGATCTCCAGAAAATCACACATTTTATAGTCCTTTTCCAGCTATTTCTTCAATTTCATTTACGGTAATAGGAATTCTTCTTTTGCCCATATTTCTATTTCCATTTTCTGTAACGAGAATATCATCTTCCAGTCTGATTCCACCAAAACCTCTATACTCATTAATTTTGTCAAAATTGAGGAATTGGTGATTCACTCCTTCTTTTATCCATTTATCAATTAATGCCGGGATAAAATAAATGCCAGGCTCATTGGTTAAAACAAATCCTGGTTCAAGTTTTCTTGCCAGTCGTAAATAAGCTGTACCAAACTGATCACATCTTTTCAGATCGTCATTATATCCAACATAGTCTTCACCAAGATCTTCCATGTCGTGTACATCTACTCCCATCATATGGCCCAACCCGTGAGGGAAGAATAAAGCATGTGCTCCTTCCTGAACTGCTTCATCAATGTTACCTTTCATTAAGCCCAGCTCATTCAGCCCTTTTGCAACTTCTTTAGCCGCAATTAAGTGCACTTCTTTGTATGTTATACCCGGTTTGATTGATTCAGTGGCTTTGTTGTTTGCATTGAGAACAATTTGGTAAATATCCTTCTGTTTTGAAGAAAATTTTCCTCCTACCGGAGTTGTTCTTGTATGATCTGTAGCATAACGCATTGAGGATTCAAATCCTGCATCAACAAGCATAAGATCTCCCGCTTCCAGTTTATTCCCGTGGTGATGATTGTGTAATGTTTCACCTCTTTTGGTAAGAATTACCGGAAAAGAAACTCTTCCACCATAGGAAAGAGCAATTCCTTCTATTTTACCGTGTACTTCTCTTTCATAAACTCCTGGCTGAGCCATTCTCATTGCCGTTGTGTGCATTTCATATGCAACATCCATAATGGATTCAATNCCATAATGTATTCAATATGTTTAATTTCATGCTCATCCTTAACTGAACGGATGTTTACAACCGCTTTGATAAGCTCAACAGATGCTTTTGCTTTTGTCTCATTTGGGTGTATGCCAAGCATATCTGCTATAAGAATTTTATTTTCTGCTCTGTAGGGTGGTAAAAAATGTATTTTCCTTCCTTTTTGATGTGCCTCCTCTATATATCCCATTAGTTTGTTGAAACCAAAGGTTTTGTCAATAGCTACTTGTTTTGCTTGTTCTGACACGGAGAGCTGCGGACCCATCCAGATGATATCATCAATGTCAACATCATTTCCAAAGATGATTTCTTCTCAACTTTCAAAATCAATTACACCTGCAAAATTTGGCTGATCTATACCAAAAAAGTATAGAAATGAACTGTCTTGCCTGAAAGGGTAAATGTTCCCGGGATAGTTCATCGGAGCATCCGGGTTGCCGAGTATTACAGCCAGTCCTTTTGATATTGAATTTTTTAACTGATTTCTTCTTTTTGCGTATACACTTGATTCAAACATACCTTCATGAAATTTAGTTAATGATCTCTCTAAGATACTAAATTTTCAATGAACTTATTAGTTTGATGTCGTTTTTAGGGTAAGAATGTGTATTGAAACGCTGATTGCAATAACCAACAAAAGTAATTTCAACCAGAGGATTTCAATGGCGAAAAAGATATTCAGCAAGATGGTAGTCCACAGAATAAAAATTACAAATATTTTAACAGAAACAGGGACACCATTTCCGGATTTGTAATTCTTCAGATACTTTCCAAAGTATTTATTATGGTAAAGCCAGTGTGACATTTTTTGTGAACTTCTGATAAAACATGCTGAAGCCAGTAGTAAAAAAGGAGTTGTAGGTAGAAGAGGAATAAATATACCAATAACACCCAATAAAGTTGAAATATAACCAAAAACCAGTAAAATCCCACGAACTGTATGCCTACTCATAATGAATGATTGAGGCACAAAGTTATTTCTTTTTCATTAGTTTTTCTATTTCATCTGCATTGATAGGAATGTTTTGCATTAGGTCTATTGGAAAATCATCAATCAAAATGTCATTTTCAAGCCGGATTCCTATGCTCTCTTCTCTGATATAAATACCGGGTTCACAAGTTAGTACCATTCCTTTTTCAAGCTTAATTTCTTTATTTCCCGGGTCGTGTACATCCAAGCCCATAAAATGTGAAACACCATGCATGAAATACTTAAAATAGAGTGGTTTACCAGGGTTTTGTGCTTTGACCTGTTCTTTGGTAAATAAACCCAACTGAATCATTTCTTCCTCCAAAAGAAGGTTGACTTTTTTATTGATAGCGCTAATTGTTGACCCTTTAACAAAGAATTTTTTAGCTTTATTGAAGACTCTTAGGACTGCATTATAGCAATCTTTTTGTCTTTTTGTAAATGTGCCATTTACAGGAATTGTTCTTGAGCAGTCTGCTGAATAATTCCCATATTCTGCACCAAAGTCAAGAAGTAACAAATCGCCATTTTTGCACAATCCATCATTGTCCGTATAATGCAAAATACAAGCATTATTCCCAGAAGCAACAATGGGAGCATATGCATGACCAGAAGCCCCGCTTTTTATGAATTCATGCGTAATAAACGCTTCAATTTCATATTCATTCATCCCGGGTGAAAGTTTTTTTAATACTTCCTGAAAGGCTAGTTTGGTAATATCACATGCTTTCTCTATATACTTAATTTCATCTGTAGACTTGGTAAGCCTTAAAACATGAATCATATTGTTTATCAATTGGCTTCTTTTTGTTGGGAACCACACTCTTAGTTTTTTCTTCAGTATTGATGGTTCTGAGTTGAAGAAAATGTTATTTGCAGATGCGGCCAAAGCATATAGATATTGGTCTATTTCTTCCAAATACAGGATTTGTTCTATGCCGGATATTTTTTGGGCATCCTTTATGGAGTATTTGTATCCGTTCCAAATGATATCTTTTTCCTGATTTTTGATGATAAATGCAGCTTCTTTTAATTCTTTATCAGGATGTTCCAAATAAAGAAGGACTATTGTTTTTTCCTGATCAAGGCCTGAGAGATAAAATAGGTTTGAATCTTGTCGGAAAGGATAATTTTGATCCCCATTTCTTCTAAGCAGAGGGCAGGATTCAAGAATAACTAAGCTTTTTTCTGGTAATAATTTGGCTAATTTTTTCCTGTTTTGAATAAACAATTCAGCATTAAAGAACTTATATCTTGCCATCTAATTTAGATTTGATTTAAATTTAAGTTTTATGTTTTCTAACACTGACATACCATCATGTGTAGTATAAATTTGCGTGTATCATAGCTTTTTATGCAAGTTAGTAATTATAAATTAAATCG
>PKSZ01000307.1 GCA_002869425.1 Marinilabiliales bacterium | reverse complement strand
TCCGGACGAGTGGATTAGTGGTTTTGCTTTGGATGATTTGCAGATATGGAATGACCACTCCAGTTGTAAAAAAATCAGTGAATTGCAAGGCAATAGCTATGTGTATAAGCCTTTTGTAATTCCGGATGGAATTAATGTAAGCAGTCAGGGCTATATGATCGTTGATTCAATGGCTGATTATCCTAAAGAAATTTATGTGAAAGCAGAGGATTATTTTCACAGAAAAAAGCTGAAAAAGATCCGTTTGATAAGAGATTCTCATATGGATTATAGTCAGAATATGGTTTTGTATCCCAATCCATTCCGGAATGAAATTTATCTTGATATGGATATTATAAAGCCTTTTAATGAGGCAAAATTACAAGTGATCTCTTCCAATGGTACTCTGGTCAAAGAATATTATATTATTAATAGCTTGATAGATAATAGTATATACCGCATTGATATGGAGGGTGTTTCTCCAGGGTTATACTTGCTAAATCTTGTTCTGCCAGATGGTCATTATACCTGTAAAATGATTAAGAATGATTGATTTTTTTATAGATCTTATCTTTCGGTTTTACAACAGGTTTTGGTCATAAAGTGACTGATTTTTCAGCTAAATATTTACATTTACATCGAATTCTGAATATGAAAAAGTCACTTGTAATATTAATGCTCCTGGGCTTTATTGTTTCTGTAAATGCACAGATTGATTCGACACAACAATACCTGCCAATAACCATTTCTTATTATGGTGATTTGTATACACATCCGGGATTAAAGCTATCTACAGAATATGTTTTGGGTGAGAGAGTAATTGAAAAGAAGCGATCAAAGGGAAGAGTAAAAGTTCGTCATAAACAGTATGTTCCAAAGTTAAGTTTAACTTACACGCATCATGCAGCGTATTATAATGCTTTTCTTCTGGGCGGTGAAATGAATTTTCGAAAGCTAAAGCCATCGTCTGGTTTTAGGGTTGATAAGATTCTTGGAATGGGATATATGAGAGCCTTTAATGCTGGAAAAACTTACGAAGTAGACGATAATATGAATATTTCAAAAGTGCCGCTTGCTGGTCATAACCAATTTTTTATGTCTTTCGCTTTTGGTTTTAGTAAGTTGTTTGTGGAAACAAAGCAAATTCCGCTTGCATGGCATATACGACAAAGTTTTACTGTGTATATGCCAAATAATGGTGCGTTTGGTGGAATTTTAGGATTTGAAGTGGGCGTAAGTTATTTTCCGACCTTTAAAAAGAAAAATAATGAGAAATAGTATCATTATATTCATATTGGCTGTAGTTTTCTTTGCATGCGGAAAAGATAAAAACCTGGATGTAAATGAGCATTATTTTGTTCGGAGCAATGGAGCTGATATGAGTGTATGGTTAAAAGGAAGTAAAGCAAATAAAACAGTCATTTTTATTGTACATGGAGGTCCCGGTGGTAGCGCCATGGATTACAGGATGCCATCGTTTACAGATCCACTTGAGGAAAAATATGTTGTAGTATACTGGGATCAGCGAGGCTCCGGTGCATCAATGGGTAATTACGATACAACTTTGTTCAGCATACCGCAGTATGTTGAGGATTTATACAAGGTGAAAAAATTTGTTGAAAGCGAATTGGGTACAGACTATTCATGGTTTTTGTATGGTCATAGTTGGGGTGGTTTGCTGGGCAGTAGTTTTATGCTGAATGAGCAGTATCAACAGGAGTTTTCAGGTTGGATAGAATCTGATGGGGCCCATAATATGCCCCTGTTAAATGCGCTGGAAAGGAATATGCTTATTTATTATGGCAGACAAGAATTAATGGCAGGTAATAATAAGGAGCGTTGGAAGGAAATAGTTGAATATTGTGAAAGCCTTGATTCAGTAAATATTGATATGTATGAGAGCGCTCAGATGAACAAGTATTCCTACGAAGCTGAAGGGTTACTCGATTCTGTATATGTGGGTAATGGTATGACACCAGGTTTTGCATTAAAATATTTGTTGGCTTCTCAGTATGCGCCTATCAGCAATTGGATTTCCAATACATGGACCAATATTATGCTGAGAGAGGATGTAGAGGAAAGTGCATTGAGCAACCAGCTGTATAAAATTAAAATTCCCACTTTACTTTTATGGGGGAAATACGATTTTGTAACCCCGCCTGAATTGGGCTATGATGCGCTCAATAACCTTGGAACAGAAGATAAATATCTTATCATTTACGAAAACTCAGGTCATGCACCCATGGATGCTCAACCTGTGGAGTATGTTACTGATATTATTAATTTTATAGAAAGCTATCGATAAAAAGACCTTAGTTTACCAATTCAAACTTTATCATTGCATCCTGCTTTTTCTTAATGTAAACCTCCATCAGAAAAGTGTTTTGCCGAACCCTAAATATTCTGTTGGTTTTTACCTGGTATGCTCTTATTCCCTTTATGTCTTCTAATTCGCAAATGGTATGCTTTTCAACTTCACCATTGTTCATATTTACTTTATATGTGGTTAGAAATCCACCTCGGCCGTCAATGTGAGGGGATGGAACCCCTTCGTTTGGTTTCAGATTGATGTTTTTTGGATTGTCAACAAATGCAATATAATCTGCTTTTTTCCCTTCCATGTAAGCAATACTCAGTTGTCCTAAGCCTTTCGTTCCCATTTGATTTTTCGGAAGCTTTTTCATCCATTTTAATTCTCCGTTGGCACTGATTTTTATTAAGACAATGTTCGCAAAATGGTATTCAGTTTTTTGTTTTGATCCATTGGGTGTATAGATATATTCTTGTACGACATATTGTTCTTCTCCCAGGAATAACGTACTGCCATCACTTTTTGTAATTTGCTTTAACAATTCAAGATTAAGGATGCCTGCCTTGCCTTTTGCTTCTCTTTTTTCAACATTTTTTCTTTGCTTTTCACTCAGAAATTGCATGATAAGTTCTTTTGGGAATTCGAAAAGTCCTTGATGGATAATATTTCCCTGAGCATCAATTTCCATATAGAACAAAACATTGGCGTTGAAGATTAAACCACTTGAGGATAATGTAAAAAAATCAAATTCTAACCCATTGGCATAATATCCGCCACAGACAAAATTTCCTTTGCTGTTTTCTTTCATACTGATATTCATTATCAGCTGATCAGAGTTCAAACCAAGATCTTTAATATGCAATTTGCCTTCAGAGTCAATCGTAAACATTTCATATGATTTATTAATCTTATTGGCCACCAGCATTATTGCAATCCCATTGTTGCTTACAGTATAACTAAGGTTCGACATGTTGGCCTCAGTGTAGGGCATTTTTGTTTCTTGTGCTACAATTTTGTTCAAGTCCTGATCAAAAACATAAATCCCAATTTCATCATAGTTTTCCTTGTCTTTTTTGTTTATGGGATATAGCCTGTAACTTATCATAATTTTAGTTTGATCATATGAATTGTAAAAAGAAAACTTATGATTTCTTATAGATGGAAGTTTAATGTTGCTTAATTTGACAGGAGTAACTACTTTCCTACTGCTTGTTAAAATTAGTTTTTGATCTAAAAATGTGGCATTTACAGGATCAATTTCTCTTGCATATAGCTGAAAGTTTTTGTCTGATTTGTTGTAAACGTAATAGAAATAGTAAATTTTATCTTTTGTTTTTATGAGATTTTGAAATACAGATCCATTAGGGAGATCTTTGTATGTATTCCTGGAAATTTCTGTCATACTTTGGGTGTTGAATTTTTGAATATTTACAATGCCTCTACCCATTTTTACTATCAGTGCATTACCATCATCAAGGCCCAAATACTCCTTGCTGCCTGCATCAATGACTTTGTAAGGATCAGATACGTCAACTTTGAAATCTGTAGATAAAGTTTGTCCTTGTGTGCACTGCACAACTGCTATCAGAATAAGAAATAGAAATGTGTTTTTCATAATTTGTTGTTTGTCCGTTCAACTATTTTTTGAATATAATGAAATTTTACTGGAAAGTCACTTAAGTAGGATAAGCAGTGCATTACTGTATCGAATTCACTTCTGTATCTCTTAATGTATTGTATATTTCCCTACAAATCCATGAGTCAGTTGAGGCATATTTCATTTGTGCATAACTGAGATTTTCAGTTTCCCAATTTGACAATCTTTGCGCCTTCGAAACTTTTACTTTTAAAACAATTGCAGCAAGCTTTTTTAAACTTTTTTCCTGAATCGAAAAGTACTCTGCATAATCTTGAAGGTCAATGAATCCTTCCGGTTGAAAAGGTCTTATTTTTTTTAGCTTACTCAGGTCATCTTTAATTGCAACTCCAATTTTCCTGATGTTTGGATCTTCAAGAATATTAATAAGTGCGGAAGATAGTCCTGTTTTGTGTAATCTGATTAGCAATGTTTCAGTTTTACTGCTGAGTTGAAGCAATGAAACTCCATAACTGACTTTTTTCTTAAAAGAAGGTCGGCTTTCAGTATCAAAACCCAGTATTTTTTCATTATGAATTAAAGGTAATATCTTATGTAATTCTTCTGTATTGTTAGCAATTCTAATATTACCTTCAAATTGCTTTAATGGTAGTTTATTTACTTCTGTTTTCTCAATAGTTTCCTGAAATGCTTTATAAACCATTTAGCAAAAGTAATATTTATTCCTCATTATCGATATCTTCAGCCCCATGTAATAAGTTATGAATTGCTGTCATTGTAACCAGTAATCGCTGCCCCCAGTATTGTTCAAAGTTCAATTTACAAAAGAAAAGCGCATCATTCATTGTGTCGTGATTACCCATTTGATACAGGCTGATAAAATCTTTTAAATCCTGGTAAATATCTGCAAATATTTCCGATAAGCTTACGCTGCTTATGTCATCGGGTTGTAAAACTGCAGATTCTGGTACTTCAACAAATAAATCATGTTCTCCAAGTCTGGAAGCAACTTTTTCGCTTATCCTAATCCAATCAAATTCAGTAACAAATTTTTCTGTTTCTTCTTCAATCGCTTCTATTTCAGGTAGCAACATTGTTTTTAAGTAGAGTAGTGAAAGGATTTTTTGCGATCTGGATAAAAAATCACTGGTTTTGTCTTCTTCAAAAGTTTCAATATAACCACAATATTCTGCTGCTACGGTTACAAATTCCAATACGTCTTTACTGTAAACAATATGATCAAAATTTTCTTCCATATGTGTTAATTATTCCATTCAAATTTCTGATTATTACTTAGTTGTATTTTATTATTGTCCAATAACCACTGTAGTACTTTGGTTGTATTTTCTTCCGCATATTCTACTTTGTCAACCAATTCATGTAAAGTTAATGATTCATTCCTGATAAGCTCTTTAAGTTCATCAAGTATAAGGTCAAATTCGTATTTGCTAAGATTTAGTTCATTTCTTTTCTGACAAATATCACATTGTCCGCATCGGTATGGGTTTTTTTCGCCAAAATATTCCAATAAAATCTGGCTTCTGCATTTTGCAGTACTTTCAGCATATTGTATGGCTTTTTCTATTTTGTTTATTTGTCGTTTCTTTCTTTCATTGTATTCTTTTTGTGATAAAAAGAGTGATTTTTCATCCAGCCTTTCTTCGGTATATGTAACCAAAGGATTTTTTTTCTGTGGAATGAAATTTATGATTCCGGCAGTGCTGAGTTTAACAAGAAAATTATAAATAACATCCCTGGAAACATTGGCTTTTTTCGATAAATAATTTTCATCAATACTTACATAGTCCGTGAAAAGCCCAGTATATGATCGAAGCACTAACTTTATAAAGCCGTCAAAAGTAGCATTTGCCACTTGGAATTTATACAAATCATCTCTTTTTACATTGAAAATTATCCGTGATGGATGATTGATATCATCAGTGTATTCAATGTATCCTTCCTGTTGCAATATTTTTAAACAGTGAAAAATTGTAATGGTATCCAATTGAGTCTTTTTTGCAAATTCAAAAATATTGAAATCATACGACATTGCTTTTCCAGCTCCTACAGGTAATTGGAAGTAATTACCCAAGGAGTTGTAAACTTTTTTTATGACCTCTTTTCCCGGAAAGCTTTTTAAAATTTGTTTTTCGAGATTTGTTTTGTCTGCTTTGTTATATAGGAGTAATGCATAAGCTTTTTTTTCATCTCTTCCTGCTCTTCCTGCTTCCTGAAAGTAAGCTTCCAAAGAATTGGGTAAATCCATGTGAACTACAATTCTAACATCGGGCTTGTCTATTCCCATACCGAATGCATTGGTTGCTACAATGACTCTGGTTTTACCTTTTTTCCAGTTGGCTTGCTTTAAATCTCGAAGTTCATTGCTTAGACCGGCATGGTAATAATCTGCCCGGATACCATATTTTTGCAACAGATCTGAATATTCTTTTGTGCGTTTTCTACTCCTTACATATACTACAGCTGATCCTTTTTCTTTTGAAAGGGCTTGTAATAATTTTTTATTCTTGTCTTCAACATCTCTTACTATGTAAATCAGATTTTTTCTTTCAAAGCTTTTTCTGAAAACATTTTTTTCTGTAAATCCAAGTTTTTCCTGAATGTCGTCAACAACGTCTGAAGTGGCTGTTGCTGTAAGTGCCAGTATAGGTGTATCGGGAATAAATTGTCTTATTTCTGTAATTTTAAGATAGGATGGTCTGAAGTCGTATCCCCATTGTGAAATGCAGTGAGCTTCATCAATTGCCAGCAGACATACATTCATGTCTTTTATCCGTTCTCTGAATATTTCTGTACCCAGTCTTTCGGGGGATATATATAGGAATTTAAAATCCCCATATATACAGTTGTTAAGTATAATGTCTATTTCATGCCTGGTAAGACCTGTGTAAATTGCGGTAGCTTTAATACCTCTTTTCTTTAGGTTTTCTACCTGGTCTTTCATTAAGGCAATCAAGGGTGTAACAACAAGGCATATTCCTTCCATGGCTAAAGCAGGAACCTGGAATATAATCGATTTACCACCTCCAGTGGGAAGCAGAACCAGCGTATCTTTTTTATG
>PKSZ01000198.1 GCA_002869425.1 Marinilabiliales bacterium | reverse complement strand
TAAAGATATTGCAAAATCTTTGTTTATACGAAATCAAGGATATGAAAGTGGGAAGCCCACTGAACAAAAAGATTAGTGGTGGACAAAGAAAAAGATTAAATATTTCCCTTGAACTGATCAGGGAACCGGCAATTTTGTTTCTGGATGAACCAACCTCGGGACTTTCTTCCAGAGATTCGGAAAACATCATGGACCTTCTTAAAGAACTTGCATTGAAAGGCAAATTGGTCTTTGTTGTGATTCATCAGCCGTCTTCTGATATCTTTAAAATGTTCAACAGCCTGATTATTCTTGATACAGGAGGATTCCTGATTTATGATGGTGACCCTGTGGATTCAATCATCTATTTTAAATCCAGAATGCATCAGGCAGACTGGAACGATAGTGAATGTCCAACCTGTGGTAATGTAAACCCTGAACAAATATTCAATATTGTTGAATCTCAAGTACTTGATGAATATGGTAATCTAACAAAAACCAGGAAAATATCACCCACGGAATGGACTGAATATTTCCAAAAATTCATCAAACAAAACGAACCCGAAAAGCTGGAAAGACCAGAGAAAATCCCAAGCATAAGTTTTAAAATTCCAAATAAACTGAGACAGTTTAAGGTTTTTGTTATTCGGGATGTTTTGTCAAAAATTGCAAACACACAATATCTTGCAGTAAATCTGCTTGAAGCACCTTTCCTCGCTTTTGCTCTATCATTTATTATTAAATATTATAACGTTGATGTAGCCAATGAGCTGGGTTATGTTTTTTATGAAAACTCCAACCTGCCTGTTTATATTTTCATGGCTGTTATCATTGCAATATTTGTAGGGCTAACAGTAAGTGCCGAAGAGATAATAAAAGATAGGTTAATACTAAAAAGGGAACAGTTCCTAAACCTAAGCAGGTCCAGTTACCTCATGTCCAAAGTTGTAATTCTTCTTACAATTTCAGCAATCCAAGCACTCACTTTTGTACTGCTGGGCAATACTATTATGGAAATTACCGGGTTTCATATGTATTTTCGATACTGGTTGATAATATTTAGTTCATTTGGATGTGCCAATATGATGGGTTTAAATGTTTCTGATGCATTTAAAACCGCAGTAACCATTTATATACTTATCCCATTTATGGTAATTCCTCAAATGATACTTAGTGGAATTATTGTAAAATATGACAAACTAAATCCAGAAATTTCTTCCCCAAAAAGTATTCCCTGGTATGGTGAAATTATTACAGCGAGATGGGCATATGAGGCATTGGCTGTATACCAATATAAATATAATGATTATGAAAGTCAGTTTTATGCCTACGACAAAGTAATGAGTAATGCAAATTACAAGAAGGATTACTGGTTAAAAGAGCTAAAAAACAAACTGGCCAACTGCAAGCGAGATATTAAAGAACCCAAGAAAAAAGAAAAGGTAAACAAAGCATTGCTCTTGCTTCGAAATGAAATATCGCATGAATTGCAAAGTAACGATAAAATAAAGTATAAATATTTGAGCGAATTATATTACGATAAACTAACACCTGACGTTATAGAGAAAACCACAGAGTATTTCAATGCCCTAAATAAATATTATATAAAAAGATATAAAAAAGCCAGTACAGCGAAAAATAAAATTATCAGTTCGCTTCAATTGACACCGGAAGCAAAAGAAGAGTTCATTATGTCAAAAAAGAAGTACCATAATGAAAGTCTGAGCGAATTGGTCAGGAATGATGGCTTAACAAGAATTATTGAGTATAACGACCGCTTATACCAAAAAATTGATCCCATATTTCAGGATCCTAATGCATATTTAATTAAAGCTCATTTTTACGCACCTGTAAAAAGAGTCTTTGGTCATCCTTTCCCTACATTTTGGGTAAATCTATCGATTATTTGGTTAATGACCATATTGCTATATATATCTTTATATTATAGCTGGCTTAGGAAATTCCTTGATGCTATGGCAGGGTTATCTTCCGTTATCAAAAAGAAAGAATCAGAATAATTCTCTTACACAGGTATTTTTAATGCTGGTTGGCTAGGACAGGAGTTGCTAAATCCGTATAATTTTGGGTGAATTTTAACCACAAAAGCCTGCACAGTAAACTATGCAGGCAAATTTCTTTTTTGTGTATCAATCAAGAGTAATTACTCTTCTATTTCAATCATTTTGAATGGAATACGAATAATTGACTGGTAATCCTCTCCGGCTTCCAGCATATCTTCATCATCTTCCTCGTAATACCAATTGATAACTACTTCGTTTCCTGATTTAAAGATAACTTCTAGCTTCTTAAATACATCAAGAATACACTTTGAACTACTGGTATTGAAATACTCAAGCTGAACATTTACTTCAGTAAGTGAAGCAGGTGATCCAGCATAGGCTTCTAACCAGTCAACCAATGGTTTGTAAAACTCAATAGAGTTTTCAGGTATTGACCTTCCCTTTACCTCAATCTTTCCAGATTCTGCATCAAAGTTTACCGTCGGCGTTTTTGGTGTACCTTCAATTGAAATTGGCTCCATAAACTAATTATTTTAAAATTAACAAATTAACTACTAATATAAATATTCAAATTGTAAAAAGAATACTTTTTATCAATTTGATGAAACTCATAACCAAGACGACTACCTGTTCTTTTAGCTATATCAATCATACCAAGACCTCCACCTCCTTTGGCAGAAAATTCCTCATTGTTCAAAATCATTTTATACAATGATTTAATTTCTTCCCTACTCAAGGAGTTAATCTGCTCAATCCTGTCTTTCAATACCTGAACAATTTCGTTCTTGACATAATTTCCAGTAGCAACAACATAACCTGTATCATTAACCACCACCTTGAAAGCTCCAAATCTATCTCCTTCATAAACCCCCTCTACATCTTTCAAACTATGATGAAATAGATTTTGCAAGCACTCAATAAGAACATTATAAACTTTCCTGATCATTTTTGGATTCACACCATCTTGTTCTAGCTTATATTCTATTTCATCCAGAGCCTGTGTGATCAGATCGGAACTAACCTGGCCTACATAAGAGTAAACAACATCACCCTTGAGGATATTTGTTAACCATTCATTTACGTTAAATGCCATAGTGATTCGTTACCGATTATTACAAAACAATCATCTTTCAGACAAATATAGGATAAAAAAGTATAATATAAAACAAGTTAAAACAATTAAACTAAATGAATAATAATATTTCAGCAATTCATTATAATTCAATTCCTTGTTATTACAAATATTATCTGAGAGATTCACTTATTCTTATGAAAATCCAAGCTTAAAATTATTATTGTTTTAGCAGGAAAATTATGTAATTTTGTTAATCCTAAAACCAAAGCACAATGAAATATTTAATTCCTGTTAGCTTTTTATTTTTGTTGGTATTGTCTTGTGAAAAACTTGCAGAGGAGGACACACCTCTTTGCAATGATTGTTACAATGTAACCTACAGATTATCTGACGATACACCCATTGATACTACCAACGAAAAAACACTTTGCGGAGGTGATATTATCAATTGGAAAACGATTCCTGAAGAAACAACAGACAGTACTGTTACCAGGTATCTTTGTGACTAAATCAGCTTGCTCCTGATTGTAATACCTTTGAACCGCAAGCTACATCATTTGTTATCCAAACATTACCCCCTATCACGGAATTATCGCCGATGGTAACGCGTCCTAAAATAGTTGCCTGAGCATAAATAATTACATTATTCCCAACCCTTGGGTGTCTTGGAATCCCTTTAATTGGATTTCCCTCTTCATCGAGAGGAAAACTTTTTGCACCCAAAGTAACTCCCTGATATATTTTTACATGATCACCAATTATGCACGTCTCCCCAATCACAACACCGGTACCGTGATCGATTGTAAAATACTCTCCGATTTTTGCTCCCGGATGAATATCTATACCTGTCTCTGAATGAGCCATCTCTGAGATAATTCTCGGGATCAAAGGTAAACCCAACTGCAACAATTCATGGGCTATCCTATGATTGGTGAGTACGCGAATTGCAGGATAACAATAAATTATTTCACCATACGATTTTGAAGCTGGATCGCCAATGTAAGCAGCTTTTACATCGGTAGTCAGCAATCTGCGAATTTCCGGCAAACGGGAAATAAATTTCCGGGCAATCTCAAAAGCCCTTTTATCGCATGCTTCATAGCTCCATTCCTCTTCCTTATTGTGGGCAATTAAAAGTCCTCTTCTTATTTGTTCAGAAAGCAGCGTAAATACTTTATCGATATTAACACCTATATAATACTCCATAGATTGTGGTGTTAACCTACTGTTTCCAAAATACCCCGGGAACAAAATCTCTCTCAATAAATCAACAATAATTGTTAATTTTTCACTGGAAGGCATTTGCTCTCCATACCTGGGATCATGAAAAACAAACTTGTAAGAATCTGAATCAGATAAAACTTTAATTACCTGCTCAAAGTCCTTGATATTAGACTTCTTCATAGTTTCGCTCATTAAATATATTAAGGCTTAAATATCGTTCTCCTGTATCACATATTACGGTCACAATATTTCTATTTATATATTCGGGTCTTTGAGCAAGCTGCATCGCAGCCCAAACATTTGCCCCGGAAGAAATGCCGCACAAAATACCTTCCTTCTCTGCCAATTGCTGCATTGTTTTTTCAGCATCTTTGAAATCGACCTTAATGATATCGTCAATCAGTTCAGTATCCGTTATTTTAGTCACAAAGCCTGCACCAATTCCCTGAATCTTGTGTGAACCGGGAGCCTCACCAGACAAAACAGCAGAATCTTTGGGCTCTACAGCAACACAAGTAACATTGCCAATTCTTTCTTTTAATACAGATGAAATACCTGTAAAAGTACCTCCTGTACCAACTCCAGCAACAAAAACATCAAGTTTTCCGTTTGTATCCTTCAATATTTCTTCGGCTGTTGTTTCCTGATGATATTTAACATTTGACTGATTTTCAAACTGCATGGGCATAAATGCATTCTCGATTTCCCGGGACAATTCCTCTGCTTTCTCTATAGCACCCTTCATCCCTTCGGTTGCATTTGTCAAAAACAATTCTGCGCCATATGCCTGTATAAGTCTTCTTCGTTCTAAACTCATATTTTCTGGCATTACAACAATTAAACGATATCCCTTCTGTGCACATATCATTGCCAAACCAACCCCTGTATTCCCACTTGTTGGCTCAATAATAACAGTATCATCCCGGATGCATCCTCTATCCTCACCATCTTTAATCATGGCAAAAGCTAGCCGATCTTTCACGGACCCTCCCGGATTAAAACTCTCCAGCTTTACTAAAACTGTTGCAGGTAAATTGGCAGTAATTGAATTTAACTTAACCAGTGGCGTTTTTCCTATAAGCTGACAAACATCAGAAACCAAGGTCATTTTGCAAATTTATTAATTGTGATTAAGCAATTCCTTATACTTCTTCTCATCCTTGATTATTTTCAAGGCTTCCTTATAGGCTGGATTTATATCATTGAACACCTGAAATAACTCTGTAGAAGTCCATATATCCCTTGCAATTAGAGCCTTAATTTGTATTTTCAGTATATCCAGAGCTTCATCCAATTCTTCCTGATTTCTTTCAATTTTCTTTTCTTCACCCAATTTAACTATATCTTCTATCATATCATTATCAACCTCAAAATTCTTATAATAGTCTCTAAAATCAGTGTACTGTTTTTCCAATTTGCTCCTGTTTTTATCAATATAATTCAACACATACTTATTGAATACACCCTTTCTCCTTAGATCAAAATAATAATCTGAACCCAGTGTCGTATCCAACGGAATAAAAACATCAGGCATAATACCACCACCGCCATACACAATACGTCCCGTATGGAGAGTCGAATACTTTAAGCTATCCGGAAAATGAATACTGTCTTTGGAAACAAGTTCTCCATGCTTATAACGATTCAGCCTGTCCTTAGCATACTCTTCAATTCCCTCATCATAAGGCTTTTGTATCAACCGACCGGTTGGAGTATAGTATCTGGCAATAGTAAGACGAATCTTTGAACCATCTGGTAAATCGAAAGGCCTCTGAACCAATCCTTTACCAAAAGTCCTTCTTCCAATAATCAAACCTCTGTCCCAATCTTGAATCGCACCGGAAACAATTTCACTTGCTGAAGCAGATCCACCATCAACCAATACAATCAGTCTTCCTTCTTCAAAATCACCCTTATTGCCTGCTTTGTATTCGCGTTTCGGATTACTTTCACCTTCAGTATAAACAATAAGCTTATCCCCCGATAAAAATTCATCGGCAAGATCAATGGCCATATTCATATACCCACCTGCATTTTCCCTAAGATCAAGGATTAAGTGCTGCATATTGTTTTCTTTCAGCTTCATAAGGCCTTCCTGAAATTCTTTCATCGTGGTCGCTGCAAAACGATTAATCTTAATGTATCCTACCTCATCATCAAGCATATAAGCAGCATCAACACTATAAATCGGTATCTTATCCCGGGTTATTGTAAAATCCAGCAAGCTGTTTTCTCCCCTTCTGGAAATTTTAACATTCACCTCAGTACCTTTTTCACCTCTTAATCTTTCTGTTACACCGCTATTTTTAATTCCAATGCCGGCGACCAATTCATCATCTATTTGGATAATCCTGTCTCCGGGAAGTATCCCTAACTTTTCTGAAGGGCCTCCTGAAATGGGAGATACAACATATATTGTATCATTTAAAATATTGAATTGTATTCCTATTCCATCAAAGCTTCCCTGCAAAGGTTCTTCCATTCGTTTCACCTCCTCTTTGCTAATATAAATAGAGTGAGGATCAAGCTCTTTGAGCATATTGATTATTGCATCATCAACCAGCTTTTCCTGATCAACACTATCAACATAAAACATATTAATTAAGCCCAAAACCCTACTGAATTTGTATATATGATCGTTAAAAACCTGGGCATTAACTCCAGTTGAAAAGAGAAAAACAATAAATGAAATAATAAGTACTGTTATTTTCTTAGACATAATCTTCTAGTTTTTTTCAAATATACCAAAAAGTCCTTTTTAATAAGGTCATTTAATTGCTTTTAATAAATTTGCAGTAGCTTTTAACGATTATTAACGATAAATCTCNATCTCAATACATGGCCAATTGTGTAAATAAAGAATCTAATCTACAAAAATGCAACTGCACTTATCCTTGTGGCAAAAAGGGTACTTGCTGCGAATGCATTCATTACCACAGGAATATGGGACAACTTCCAGCATGCTATTTTCCGGATGATATAGAAAAAGGATATGACCGCTCAATTGAAAATTTCATATCTATTTACAAACAAAAAGGAGCCTGGTGGAACAACTAGTAACAAAATGATTTCACGAATTCTGATAATATTACTTATCCCCATTTCACTATTCTCGCAAGAAATTAAAGTGAATGATAATTATGATTTCTCAAAAGGATTTGTCGTTCTCAGGAAGGGGGACACTTTGTTTGGAAGTGTGAAAAATATACCACCGATTGAAAGCTGCAATATTGTATTTTTTAACAATCAGGAAAATAAAGTTGTAGAATATACACCAAAAGATGTTTCCGCTTATACGAGGGGAACCATTATCTATAAAGCTGTTGATAATTACCGGTTTATGCAGGTTATTTCCAGGGGTAAAATTAATTTGTATGCTTATGATTTTATTGGTGTACAAACAAATTTTTATGATAAAATTCTGGAAAAAGTCAACAATGGTCCGGGAGCACATTTTGAAGAAACTTTCAAGTATTTTATTGAAAAAAAAGGTTTCCAGCTACAATCTGTTGATAGTGCTAACTATAAAAAATTTATTGAACCTTATATTACAGATGATTTTGAAGTGTTGGCCAAGTTTAAAGACGGAATCTACACGCACTATCACAGCATTGAAAATTTAATTAATGAATACAATAAGAATTTTAATTTCTATAATTCTTACAGGTATTTCCACAAGGATAAAACCGCTGCAAACAAGCAAAACTATCAGTTTAAAAGTTCCATTCAAATTGATACTGAAAATGAAATGTACATTTATCAATTAAGGAACAGGGACAATGAAGTTGTTGACCAACAAAGCTTTAAGAATAAATGGGAAATATTACTATACGAATTTAAATACACCGGCAGCAATAAATTGGAATTAAATAATGTTTACCTGAAAAACATTCCCCAGGAAATTTTCACATACAAAAACTTAACATACCTAAACCTATCCGGAACTGGAATATATGCTTTACCATCAGATATTTCAAAATTAGATGAGCTGGAAACATTAATCCTTTCAGACAATCGAATACGGGTTATTCCTGAAAACATTTACAAACTTCAAAAACTTTTATTTCTAAACCTAAATAACAATAAAATTGAAAAATTACCTGTTGGATTCTGGGGACTTACGTCTCTGCAAGAGCTGCACATTGCTTACAATCAACTAACAGAGATACCAAAAGAAATTGGCAATTTGAAAGAACTAAATACACTTGAAATATTTGGTAACCCCATTCGAACTGTTCACAAAGAAATAAGGAAATTAAAAAAGCTTAAGCATAGTGATATTCAATGGCTACGGAAGCTCAATAAGAAAAGCACGAAAATTGTAAGAAAGTTAAAAGTTAAAGACATAAAATAGCATTGAAATTTAAACTTGAATCAACATATAAACCAACTGGGGATCAGCCTGAAGCCATCAGACAATTAAAAGAAGGGCTGGACAACAAGCTACCATTTCAAACATTACTTGGAGCAACAGGAACAGGAAAAACTTTTACCGTTGCTAATGTTATTGAAAAAGTACAGCGACCAACACTGGTGTTAAGTCACAACAAAACACTGGCAGCACAGCTTTATGGTGAATTCAAACAATTTTTTCCGAACAATGCCGTAGAATATTTTGTCTCCTATTACGATTACTATCAACCTGAAGCTTACCTTCCTGTTACGGACACATATTTTGAAAAAGATTTATCGATAAATGATGAAATTGAAAAATTAAGATTAAGTACTACGTCCTCTCTTCTGTCAGGCAGAAAAGATGTAATTGTTGTTTCTTCTGTATCGTGCTTGTATGGTATTGGCAATCCTGAAGATTTCTATAGCAATGTTATTGAAATCAATGCAGGACAGGAAATTGGCCGGAATAAATTCCTTCGTTTATTGGTAGGGAGTTTATACAGCCGAAATGAAGTCGAATTTTCCAGGGGAAAATTCAGGGTCAGAGGTGATACGGTTGATATATACATTGCATACGGTGACATTGCCTATCGTGTAACATTTTTTGGAGATGAAATTGAAGAAATTGAAAGCTTTAATCCGATAAGCGGAGAAACAATTGAAAGCTTGGAGACAGCAACAATTTTCCCAGCCAACATTTTTGTTACAACCCAACAAAGGATCAATAGTGCCATTCAGCATATTCAATATGAC
>PKSZ01000545.1 GCA_002869425.1 Marinilabiliales bacterium | reverse complement strand
CGGACTATTCTCAGACAAAGCCTGCATTTGACCACGCATTCTCTGTTCCTTCTCTGCAATCTTTCTTTGCGTAACATCTCTTGTATTAAAGATAATACCGCCAATTGCAGGATTATCTACAAGGTTTCGACCCAATGATTCAAGATAAATCTCTGTGCCATCAGTCTTTCTATAACTAACTTCAACAGTTTGAGGTTCATATGGATTGGCCAACAATTTCTTAAAGGTTTCTTCATATAAGGCTTGCCCCTTTTCATCAAACGTATTAAAGCCTTTATTCCCGATTACCTCCTGTGCTTCATATCCCAATATTTTCTTTACGGAAGGACTTTCATACATAACACTCATGTCCTTATCATAAATGGAAATTACCTCTGAAGCATTTTCGAGCAAGGAATGCAATCGTTTTTGTGCATTTTGGACTTCAGTAATTTTCTCTTCCAACTGCTGATTAGATTTTTCCAGTTCTTCATGCGTGATACGCATTTCTTCAGCATTTTCCCTTAACTGCTCTTCATTTTCTTTCAGCTCACGTGTCAGTTCTTGTGCATCACTTAAGAGTTTCTCTGTTCGAATATTAACCTTTAAGTTAAAGACTGTTTGTGCTATAATTACACTAATTTCACGAATAAACCTACGTGAAAGTTCAGGAATGGTATCATCAACAGAAGCCATCTCTATAACACCATGCAATTTTTCCTCACTAATCAGTGGCATAATTAATATACTTCCGGGTTTTTTATCCTTGATTAGACCAGAAGTTATTGTTACATAATAATCAGGAATTTCTGTCCGGTATATCATGTCCATTTCAAAAGCAGCCTGACCTATTAAACCATGCCCCACTTTAAACTCCTGATTTATGTATTTCTTTCGATTATATGCATGAGTAGCCTTATTAACAATTAAATCCTGATCCTCATCATACAAATAAAAAGATCCTTGAATAATGTCTGTGTACTTCAGAATGTGCACAATAACATCATATGCAAGACTATCGATATCATTATGCTGGCGCAATACATCTGAAATGATATCTTTTCCTTTTGAAATCCAATCCTGTTCCCTCTCTTTATGACTTGTTTCTAGAAGGTTATCCCTCATCACAAGAAGAGATTTTCCCAAAAGGTCTTTTTCATCAATATCGTCAACCCTAACAGAATAATCTCCTTTACCAATTTTTTTGGCAAATTCTGCGTTACTTTCAATAGAGTTCTTAAGGTTCTCTATTTGTCTTTCCTGATTCTTTCTAAGCTTTGCATTTTTTCTACTATATGTCAGCACAACCAAATAAAAAATCAATGGAATGAATTCCAGAAAAAACACAATTGGCTGCAAAGTATGTAACTTGGAAAAAGCACCCAGAGACAACTCCAAATCTTCTCTGGCAAACAAAAATCCAATAGATATTATTGAAAACAATAAGCCCCAAAACAAAGCCTTGATTGCAATCGAAATTTCAAATTTTGTTGTTTCGTTTTCTGCCATTTTATCAATTAATATACTGTCCCAATCGTTCTCCTAGTTTTCTTAAGGTTGCCTGTTGCACTTTATCATATTTGTTAAAAGATGCCAATTCAACAACGCCAACCGACTCTGATTCTTTAACAATAGGCACCAATATAAGAACATTAGGATGTAATTCCTCTTTGCCTTCAATAATTGTAAGATATTCATCGCGCAAATCCTCCATTACAAGCAATTCACCGGAAGCGACCACCTGACCATGCAACCCCTCACCCAAATTAAACGATTCAATTTCTTCAAAGGTTAAAATATTATTATGGTGCAACGGAAGAAATTCGTTTCCATTTCTAACAAAAATTATAGATTGTCTTACGTTTAAAACCTCGTTGAGGTTTCGCAATATATTTTCCGAAAGCTGCTCTTTTGACAAATCTTTTGAAATGTTATGTAAAAGTTTATTAAGCAAAGCTTCATCATGTTTGAATTCTGTCTCTTCTTCTACATTGGAATCCTTTACTTTCTTATTTTCCTGTTTTTTCTGATTGGAGACCTGTTGGTTTGTTTTCTGGTGCTTCAACCATAACAACAATAAGACTGAACCTCCAATCCCAGTTAATATCATTAACCAGGAAAATATCACTCTTTCTATGGTAAAAGCAAGCACAATACTTAGGATTGACAATGCACTCATTATCAATCCAACATAAAACAATATCTTACTTTTGTCATTCATCAATCAAGCTTGAGTAAAAAATCAATAATCTGATCTGTTTTCAAAACTTCGTCAACCTGAGTTACCTGCATTGAGGCTGTTGTCATTGTTTTTACCTGACATTCATCAGGATCCTGAACTATCGAATATCCACCCGCATCTTTAACACTTTTCAGTCCTAATGCTCCATCCCTGTTTGCTCCGGAAAGAATGATACCAACCAGCTTGCTTTTATAAGCATATGCCGCGGAAAAGAAAGATAAATCTATTGCCGGTCTGCTGTGGTTTACTGGCTCCTCTGTTGAAAGACTAAAATAATTCCCCAGTTCAATATACATGTGGTAGTTTGCTGGAGCCAGGTACACTTTTCCTGGACGAATATGCTCCTTATCACACGGTTCCACAACCGGTAAAGTTGATTTTATAGAAAGTGCTTCCACAAAACCAGACCGTATGTGTTTCAATCTATGCAGACACAGAAATACTGGTTTGTCAAAATTCTTTGGAAGAGCTGACAATATTTTGGTTACAACCTGAAAACTACCAGCAGAACCTCCGATTATTATATATTTATACTTTCCCAATTCTAACTTTTCAATTTTTTATAAATACTTTCATTTTTACTAAACAGGATATACTTTCCTTTTGCACCTGTTCCATCAAACACTTCCTTCACACCAATCACAAAATATCCGCCAGGTAATAAAGTTTGATCAATTTTTGATATAGCTTTGTTTTGTAGGTTTTGATTGAAATAAATCATTTTATTCCTGTAAATAACCAAATTTACATTTTTGGGAGGTGTATCAGAAAATATATTGTGCTTTATAAATTCAACATTTTCAAGCAAACTTTCATCCATTACAAATTTTTTCCCGGAAACTTTATAATAATCATTGAAGTTGCCATTTGGGTTATATCTGGTATAATTTGCCTCATAGGCCTCAAGAGGTTTAAGATCATAAACACCTTTTGACATAAAGTCAATATTTCTTTGACTGATAGATGTTACAATAACCTTAAATTTATCGTTTGCATTTAACTCTCTTAAAATAACCATTACCGTATACAACTCTTGTCCACTGGTGGCACAAGGCAACCAAATAATAGCCTGATCCCTAGTTTTTACTTTTCCAAGTAAGTGGTCTCTCAATTCACGCCATAATGATGGATCCCTGAACATTTCTGTTTCATGAACAGAAATCAGATGCAAAAATATTCCAAGAAAATTCTGATCCGTTTGTATTTTATTAATGAAATCATCTGCAGATCTGCATCCAAAGGCTAAAATTGCCTTTTCCATTCGCCTTTTTAAAGAGACCAATGCGAAATTGCTCATATCAATACCATGCGTATCATTTAAAGCCTTTACAATATTTCTGAAATCTACAATTCCAATCATATTTACCTCTTCCTGTACATTATTCCCTTCTTTTCGAATTTTGCAGTAATGGGTCCAAGCATACTTTCGTGCATTCCCAATACCAAATAACCTCCATCAAACAAATTTTGATGAAAATATTCAAAGATTTTATTTTGAAGATCAAAATTGAAATAGATCAATACATTCCTGCAAAGTATCAAATCAAATTTAGTGTAAAACACATTTGAACCCTTTACTAAATCCTGTTTCTTGAACACCGGTTTGGATGTAAGAAATGGCTTCATCTTTATTGTGTCTGTTGCCTTATTTATATCAAAATATTTGGAATAGGGCACATCTCTGAAATCTTCAGTATTGTATGGATTATCCTTTATAACCTTATCAAAATTACTTAAATAATCTAAATTGAAGCGATACTTATAAGTTCCTTTTTTTGCCTCTTCCAAAACCTGAATATTGATATCTGAAGCAAAAACATTGGTTTTGTAAAATAAATCCATCTCATACAGAAGAATTAGCATTGAGTATACTTCCTGTCCGGTTGAACAACCAGCATGGTATATGTTAATGGATTCATAATCTTTAAATTTTGGAAGAATCTGATAGCGTACAGTATGCCATGCTTTGGGATCACGAAACAATTCTGTTGTATTAACAGTTATATCTCGTACAATTTTCTCAAGGAAATCATTGCTGGATTTAATTTTCTTTACCAAACCACTAATATCCTGCTTGTTGTCTATAAGTACTTTTTCCAACCTTCTGCTAAAAGACTTTATTGAATATTCACTAAAATCATAGTCTGAAAGTGACCTTATTGTACCTATGAAGAGTTCGATATCTTGACTTTCTACTGCCATCAGGGTGTTTTTATTAGCATCTTTTTTAACCGAACTACCTAATTTTGCATACCTCTGTCTAAGTTAGGTAGAACACACAAATATATAAAAGCAGAGGAAATTATTGCATATAAATATATCTAACTTTGTTGTAAACAATTAAAATCATTATGAAAGATGATTTATCTCATAAAAAAATAATATAAATACCATGAATCTGATAATGGCATTTTGAACATCTTCAGGATTTAATATTTATTGTTATTTTTGATAGTTGATACATTAACTCTACAAAAAATGAGGAGATTTACAGTTCGGCTTAAGCTTTTATCACTAATTGTATTGGTATTATTGTTCACACTGATACTTTCCATATCAGCCTACATCCAATATAATAAAGTTATGCAGGTCAATACTGCTTTTCAAGAAATTCAACACTTTGAGAAATATATATATCTTTTCAATTCCATTTTTCATAAAAACAACTCTGCTCTTTCAGATCATTCAAGTTTGAATACATACTTTATTCAAACTGAAAAAACAGCATTCGCACTTAAAGACAATGACTTGATTAAAGGTGAAAAGCAAATAACCTCCTTGATTTCTGAAATCCAGGGAATATGCAAATCCATAAACCAGTATGCCTCCATTGACTTAAGCAACAGAACGGAAATTGAAGCTGCGAGAATAAAGATTGCAAGTCTGCTGCAAGATCTCAATGCAGATAAATCTAAAAATATTGCACACTTAATAAAAGAAACGCAAACCGTTGTTAACAATGAAGCATTTGATCAAACTATTTCACTTCAGACTAAATTTTTGAGTCTAAAAGATTCCATATCAAATTCAGACAAAGAAAAGTTCAGCTCAATTCTGCAGGAAGTTCAAAAAGCAGACATTGCAAAAAATCAATTACAAAATAAAATAACAGAGCTATCTGAGTTATTTAATCATCTTGATCAATCTGTATCAAAATTTTCAGGCCTGTCACAGGAACTTTTAAATAAAAAATCAGAAAATGTTATTATTTATTACATACTCTTTATAATCATACTTGCCCTTGGGTTTTCTGTAGGAATATATTTCACTTCCCTTACCATTTCAAAGCCCATTCAATCAATCAAATCATATGTTCAATTACTGGTAAGTGGTGCCCTTCCAGACAAACTCTCCATTAAAAATAACGACGAATTATCTGACATTGCAAATGAATTGAATGTCTTTATTGAAAGGCTTTCAGAAAAAGCTTCTTTTGCTGAAGAGATTGGAAAAGGAAAATTAGACACAGACTACCAACCCATAAGCAAACAGGATGTATTGGGGATTGCTTTGACAGAGATGAAAGACAGGTTGCATGCTGCCAAAGAAGAAGAGGAAAAAAGAAAAATTGAAGATAAAAAACAAAACTGGGCTACAGAAGGCCTTGCAAAATTTGCTGATATTTTAAGGAACAGCAGTTCGAATATTAAAGAACTTTCTGATGAAATTGTAAAAAACATAGTGAAGTATCTTGGTGCCAACCAGGGAGGACTTTTTATTCTTAATCAGGAAAATGATACCGATAAACATCTGGAATTAATTTCATCTTATGCTTTTGATCGTAAAAAGTTCATAACCAAAAGAATAGAAATCGGAGAGGGGTTGGTTGGAACTGCAGCCATTGAAAAACAAACCATTAACATAACGGATGTTCCGGAAGATTATGTAAAAATTACTTCCGGCTTGGGAGATGCAAATCCTAAGAATATACTAATCATTCCACTGAAGCAAGAAGAAGAAATTTTTGGAATTCTGGAACTTGCCTCATTTAAGAAATTTGAAACCCATGAAATTGTTTTCATCGAAAAAGTTGGTGAAAATATTGCCTCTACGCTTGCGGCAGTTAAAGTGAACCAAACCACCACAGAGTTGCTTGAAAGAACCCAACAACAAGCTGAGGAAATGAAATCTCAGGAAGAAGAGATGCGACAGAATCTCGAAGAAATGCTGGCAACTCAAGAAGAAGCATCAAGAAGAGAAGTTGAATTAAGTGATACCATTAAAGCTGTAGATAAGTCAGTAGCTTTGATTGAATATTCTTTTGATGGTACGATATCTGCCTTTAATGAATTAAGCTCAAACCTCTATGGTTTCACACAGAACGAAGTACTAGGTTCCAAAATAAATATGCTAGACGACAGCACCGATGAGGACAGCACAAAAGCAATGTCTGAACTTTGGAATAAAGTAAATAATAATCAATATTTTGAAGGCATACTGAAAAGAAAAAACAAAGAAGGAAAACAAGTTATTGTAAAACTTATTGCGTATCCATTTCTCGATCATCATGGCAATCCTGTTAAAATTATGGAACTTGATATTGATTTAACAGCAATCAAAACCAAAGAAGAAGAACTGCAGGAAAAAACAGATTTATTGCAGGAGCAGGAAGAAGAAATGAGATTAAACATGGAAGAATTAATGTCTTCGCAAGATGAATTACTAAAAAAAGAGGCCTCTTTTATTGGTTTTGAAGAAGCTGTAAACAATACGCTTGCGGTTATTAAATATGATATTGAAGGCAACATAGAAAAGGCCAATGAAAATGCAGCCTCATTGTTTGGCATTTCTGTTTTGGATCTTCAGGAAATGAATCATAATGAATTTGTTAAAAAAGAAGAAAAAGAGAGTCCTGAATACGAACAATTTTGGCAAAATCTTATAGCAGGCATTCCTCAGGAAGGTGAATTTATACATATAACTCCCAATG
>PKSZ01000511.1 GCA_002869425.1 Marinilabiliales bacterium | reverse complement strand
TTATAAAACACATAAGGGTTATAATGTGCTGCATCCAATGGGATATGATGCTTTTGGATTGCCAGCAGAACAATATGCAATTCAAACAGGTCAGCACCCGGCAATAACAACCAATGAGAACATAAAGAGATATAGAGAGCAGCTTGACAAAATAGGTTTTTCTTATGATTGGTCTAGACATGTAAAGACTTGTGATCCTGATTATTACAAATGGACTCAGTGGGCTTTTTTACAAATGTTTCATCATTGGTATAGTCATAAAACAAACAAGGCAGAACATATTGATAAATTGGTTGCTGAGTTTGAGGCAAATGGTACACATAATATTGATGCAGCATGTACTGAAACCATCCATTTTACAGCAGAACAATGGAAAGCATTTCCTTCTGACGAAAAACAAAAAGTTTTACTTAATTATCGATTGGCGTATCTTGCTGAGACAATGGTGAACTGGTGCCCTGAACTTGGTACTGTGCTTGCCAACGATGAGGTAATTAATGGTGTCTCTGAAAGAGGTGGTTATCCTGTTGTGCAGAAAAAAATGCAACAATGGTCTCTTCGGATTTCTGCTTATGCTCAAAGGTTATTAGATGGTCTGGATACATTGAACTGGTCAGATAGCCTAAAAGAGATGCAACGCAATTGGATTGGTCGTTCAGAGGGCGCAGATGTGTTGTTTAAAGTGAAGGATAGTGATCAGGAAATGCTGATTTTTACCACTCGACCTGATACTATTTTTGGTTGTACATTTATGGTTCTTGCACCCGAAAGCGAACTGGTTGAGGTATTAACCTGCAAGGAACAACATGAAAAGGTGCTGCATTACTGTAATGAAACCAAAAAGCGTTCAGAGAGGGAGCGTATTGCTGATGTTAAAAAGGTTACGGGTGTTTTTACGGGTTCATATGCTGTTAATCCTTTTACCAAAGAGGAAATTCCTGTTTATGTTAGTGATTATGTGTTGGCAGGTTACGGTACTGGTGCAATAATGGCTGTTCCTGCTCACGATAGTAGGGACTATGCTTTTGCTAAGCATTTTAATCTTCCAATAATTCCTGTAATACAACCAATTGATGGAGAAATCCCTGAAGGAGAATCATATGATACCAAGGAAGGTGTTATGATTAATTCTGGTTTCATTACGGGAATGAAAGTGAAGGACGCGATTAAGAGGGCTATTGATGAGGTTGAAAACAAAAATATAGGAAGCAGGAAGGTTAATTTTAGATTACGTGATGCAATTTTCAGTCGACAACGATACTGGGGAGAACCTTTCCCTGTTTATTTTAAGGATGGTTTGCCTTATCCTGTTGATGAGTCTAAATTGCCTCTTGAGTTACCGGAAGTAGATAAGTTTCTTCCTACAGAAGATGGTCAGCCTCCCCTGGGGAGAGCAAAAAACTGGAAGACAGAAGAAGGGTATTCTTATGAATTGAGCACTATGCCGGGTTTTGCAGGTTCATCTGCTTACTACTTAAGGTATATGGATCCAAAGAATTCCAATGAGTTGGTTGCCAAAGATGTTAATGAGTATTGGCAAGATGTAGATTTGTATATTGGAGGAACTGAACATGCAACAGGGCACTTAATATATTCTCGTTTCTGGAATAAGTTTTTATTTGATATGGGCATCGTATGCAAAGACGAACCGTTCAACAAACTGATTAATCAAGGCATGATACAGGGTAAATCAAGCCTTGTTTTTAGAATCAGAGACACAAATACTTTTGTGAGTGCAGAAAAGGTTAAGGATTATGATGTAGTTCCTTTGCACGTTGACATCAATTTAGTGGAAAATGATGTGCTGGATATTGAAGCATTCAAGAAATGGAGACCAGAATTTGAAAATGCGGAATTTATTTGTGAAGAAGGCAGGTATCTTTGTGGTTCTGAGGTTGAAAAGATGTCAAAAAGGTATCACAATGTGGTAAATCCAGATGATATTGTTGAAAAATATGGTGCAGATACTTTAAGAATGTATGAAATGTTTCTAGGGCCGTTGGAGTTGTCAAAACCATGGGATACCAATGGAATAGATGGTGTGTTTAAGTTTCTGAGGAAATTTTTACGTTTGTTTACAGGAACTGGCGACACTCTAAGTGTTACAGTCGATGCCCCGGTGAAGGAAGAACTAAAAGTATTACATAAAACAATAAAAAAGATAAGTTCAGATATTGAGAATTTTTCATTTAATACATCAGTCAGTGCCTTTATGATTTGTGTAAATGAGCTCAATGATCTTTCCTGTAATAAAAGAAACATTCTTGAACCACTGGTAGTTCTTATTTCTCCTTTTGCTCCGCATATTGCAGAAGAGTTGTGGAACCTGTTGGGAAACGAAGGTTCAGTAACAAAAGCCAGTTGGCCTCAGTATGATGAAAAGGTATTGGTTGAAGATTCATATGAATATCCCGTTTCTTTTAATGGAAAGATGAGATTCAAAAAGGTATTTTCACTGGAAATGGCCAAAGATGATATTGAAAAGGATGTATTGAGTGATGAAAGAGCATTAAAATGGTTGGATGGAAAGCAACCTAAAAAAGTAATTATTGTTCCTAAAAAGATTATAAATATAGTAGTTTAAATATTGATTATGAGAGTATTAATAGTTTTAATTTTAGTTCTATCAAGTATTTTTGTTTTTGCGCAAAACGATCCGAGGATTATTAGTTTCCCAAATATAATGGGCAAGCAGACCATGGTATGTGATTTCCATCTTCATACTGTGTTTTCTGATGGTGAAGTTTGGCCAACAGTTAGAGTGGATGAAGCAGTTGCAGAAGGGATTGACGTTATTTGTATAAGTGATCACATTGAATACCGACCACACGAAGAAGTCACAGGAGATCATAACAGAGCATATGAAATAGCGCTTAAAAAGGCCGAAAAATCTGATGTAATTTTGATAAGAGGCGCCGAAATAACTAAAAATATGCCTCCAGGGCATTTTAATGCAGTTTTTACTTCTGATAATAATTTATTGGAAGACAATGATTTTAAAGTTAGCTTGGGTGAAGCTGCTAAACAAGGGGCTTTTATCATGTGGAATCATCCTGGATGGCGACAAGAAAACAATATTCCAATTTGGTACGAGGAGCATGATTATATATACAATCAGGGCTGGATGCATGGAATGGAGATTGTGAATGAAAAAACCTATTATCCGCTTGCACACAAGTGGTGTCTCGAGAAGGGAATAACCATACTTGGAGGTTCAGATTTACATAGCCCGTCGGGTTTGTATTATGATTTTTATAAGGGGGAACATAGAACCGTAACACTTGTTTTTGCCGAAGAAAGAACGGAAGAGTCAGTGAAAAATGCATTGCGCAATGGAAATACCGCTGTATTTAGTTCTAATCTGCTATTTGGAAGCAAGGAAATATTAAATAGTATTGCGGATAAATCATTAAAAATGACATCTATTGACTCGGCTATTAATCAGAAAGCAGAAAAAAAGGAAGTTTTTATCAGGGTTCATTATGAAAATCTCAGTAGCCTTAACTATGAACTAAAGCTTGTTAAGCATGATACTTTAGTTCCAGAAGTTCAGACACTTACTGCGGAAACTGAAGATTATATTATGGTCACGCCAGCATGTATTGAAAAGGCAGAGAAGCCAAATACGTATTATATTCCTGTGGTTGTTAAAAATATGCTTTACGCGCCTGATCAAAGTATTGAATATAAGCTATTGTTTGAAACAAAGTAGTAGTTAACGATGCAAAAAAGTTTATTGAGAGACTTTATTATAGTATTTGTTTCTTCTCTTATTCTTGTAAGTTTATTGTATCTGTATACTGCACACGAAGAGAAAGTTGAGGTTGTAGAGGATGCTTGTATTTCTTTTGATTCAACCCTTACGACGTATAAATATGGAATTCCTGTAGATTCATTTAAGGTGCAGAAAGGTATTGTAAAGCGAAATCAAAATCTTTCAGAAATCCTATCCCCTTTTCATGTTGATTATCGCCTGATTGATTGCCTTGCTAAAAGTTGGGATTCAATATTTGATGTAAGAAAGATACGTACAGGAAATCATTATTCTGCTTTTTGTTCTGATGATTCTTTATCCGATTTACGCTATTTTGTATATGAGAAGAATGCAAGAGATTATGTTGTATTTGAGTTCGGCGATACGGTTAATGTATGGAATGGTCAAAAAGAGATTGAGTTAGTGCTAAAGGAAGCTTCCGGGATTATCGAATCTTCTTTGTGGAATGCAATGGCTTCCAATAATATTAATCGGCTATTGGCTCTTGAATTGGAGGATATTTATGCTTGGTCAGTAGATTTTTTCGGATTGCAAAAGGGGGATTATTTTAAGGTTATTTATGATGAACAATATGTAGATAGTACTTCTATTGGAATCGGGGATATCCATGTAGCGTTATTTTCATATATGGATACAGTTTTTTATGCATTTCCATTTATTCAGGATGACATTAGAAGTTTTTATGATATCGAAGGAAATAGCTTGAGAAAAGCCTTTCTTAAGGCTCCGCTTAAGTTTTCCAGGATTAGCAGTAGGTTTTCAAATAGTCGGTTACATCCTGTTCTGAAAATCAGAAGACCGCATCATGGTGTTGATTATGCTGCACCTGTTGGCACGCCAGTTCATGCAATTGGTGATGGAAAAGTTATAAAAGCCGGTTGGAGTGGTGGTGCAGGAAGAATGATTAAAATAAAGCATAATAGCATTTACACAACATTATATATGCATTTATCACGATTTGGAAAGGGTATAAAAGCTGGAACAATGGTCAAACAGGGAGATATTATCGGCTATGTGGGTAGTTCAGGTTTGTCAACTGGACCTCATTTGGATTTTAGGTTTTACAAAAATGGCGTGCCTGTTGATCCTTTAAAAGTTGAGGCCCCTCCTGTAGAACCTGTTAATCCTGCATTAAAACTGGAATATCATAGCTTGATAAAGTATCTTAAACCCTTGATTGATGAAATAGAATTGCCAAACACATCTTCAAAAGATACTACAGAAGTTCAATAATTTTATCTACTGCAATCGGAAAGTACTTGTATTCAAGTTGATGTATTTTTTCTGCAACACTGTTTGGTGTGTCATCTGCTAAAACGCTACATTTTTCCTGCAAAATCACAGCGCCATCATCATATTTTTCATTAACATAATGCACTGTAATGCCCGTCTCTTTTTCATGATTGGAAACAACTGATTCATGCACTTTCATGCCATACATTCCTTTACCTCCATATGCGGGAAGAAGTGCAGGGTGAATATTTATTATTCTATTTGGGAAGGCTTTTATTATATTTTCAGGGATTAACCAGAGAAAACCAGCCAATACAATAAGGTCGGTTTTTAATTCAACAATACAATTAAGTAAAGATCCATTATTCATTTCGTCCTTGGTGAAAATGTGTATAGGTACTTTTAACCTGGATGCTCGTTCAATTACTTTTGCATTTGGATTGTTTGTAAATATGTGGGAAACCATTGCGTGCTCTTTGTTCGAATAGTAATTAACAAGATTTTCAGCATTTGTTCCTGAACCCGATGCAAAGATGATAATGTTTTTCATGTTAATATCTTCCTTATCCTTGTCTATGTATATAATACGCTTTGTTTTGCTTACAAAATAAGGGATTATTTATTAACAAATTATTATTTTTTTTTTATTTATAATACTTAAATTTCTTTCTTTGCATACTTTAAAAATTGTAAAACATTTATTATTAATTAAAAAATTACAGTTATGTCAGACATTTCAGCAAGAGTAAAAGCTATTATTGTTGATAAATTAGGTGTGGATGAGAATGAAGTTACTCCAGAAGCTTCTTTTACTAATGATTTAGGAGCTGATTCTTTAGACACTGTAGAACTTATTATGGAGTTCGAAAAAGAGTTTAATATTGCAATACCTGATGATCAGGCAGAAAACATCGGCACAGTTGGTGATGCAATCAATTATATTCAAGAAAACTCTAAGTAAGAAGTAAATCATTTTTTACAGAAAAACAATTGTTTATGGAATTAAAGCGGGTAGTTGTTACTGGCTTGGGTACCATTAATGGCGGTGGAAATTCTGTTGAGGAATTTTGGAATACCATGGTTAATGGTATTAGCACTGCAGATATGATTACTCAATTTGATGCAGCTTTGTTTAAAACAAAGTTTGCCTGCGAGGTGAAGAATTATGATCCTCTGAATTATTTCGAAAGAAAAGAATCCAGGAAACTGGACAAGTATACACAGTTCGCATTGATTGCTGCTGAAATGGCAATGAAAGATGCTGGTGTTGACTTGGAAAAAGTTGATCATGATCGCGCCGGAGTGATTTTTGGCTCTGGTATTGGTGGGTTGCAAACGTTTGAAGACGAGGTGCTTAATCTTGCTAGGAATAATATGAATCCAAGATTTAGTCCTTTTTTCATTCCAAAAATGATTGCAGATATTGCTGCTGGTCATATTTCTATGAAGTATGGCTTTAGAGGACCAAATTATGCAACAGTCTCTGCATGTGCTACGTCTACACATGCAATAATTGATGCCTTTAATTATCTTCGTCTGGGTAAAGCTAATATGTTTATTACAGGAGGATCAGAGGCACCAATAACAAGAGCTGGAGTGGGAGGTTTTAATTCAATGCACGCCATGTCAACCAAAAACGAAGAATATAAGACAGCTTCAAGACCGTTTTGTTCTACTCGTGATGGCTTTGTTATGGGTGAAGGCGGTGGCGCATTGATCCTTGAGGAATTAGAGCATGCAAAAGCCCGGGGTGCAAGAATATATGCAGAGGTAGCAGGGGCAGGGATGTCTGCTGATGCCTACCATTTAACAGCTCCTCATCCAGAAGGATTAGGTGCAAAAAATGTGATGAAATACGCTTTGTCCGATGCAGAAATGAAGGCCGAAGAAATTGATTACATAAATGTGCATGGTACAGCTACACCACGAGGAGATATTGCTGAAACAATTGCAATTAAAAATGTATTTGGAGAACATGCTTATAAGCTTAATATCAGTTCAACAAAATCAATGATTGGACATCTATTAGGTGCTGCTGGTGCGGTAGAATCTATTGTTTCTATTTTGTCAGTAATTAATGGTATTGTTCCTCCTACTATTAATCATCAGGAAATTGATCCGGAATTGGATCCAAAACTGAATCTTACGATTAATAAAGCTCAAAAAAGAACAGTAAATGCTGCACTAAGTAACACTTTTGGTTTTGGTGGGCATAATGCTTCTGTTATTTTTAAGAAATTTTCAGAATAATTTGTGACAAGATTTAGTCTTAGTTCAATAAAATTCCTTTTTCAGCAGAAGAAGGAATTTTATTTTTTAATCTCTCGTATATTGGGATATCAACCCAGAAATTTTTCATTGTACGAGCTGGCATTTGTACACAGATCAATGAATGATCTTGTACATGATAGAAAAGGCGAAGATAATGAAAGACTTGAATTTTTAGGTGATGCTGTATTGGATACTGTTGTCGCAGATTATCTATATGCTCACTATCCATCAAGAGATGAAGGCTTCTTAACCAAAATGAGATCCAAGCTTGTCAATCGGGAGTTTATGAACGATTTGGCAACCCAGATGGGAATCGATGAGTTAATTATAGCTCAATTCGGGCGAAATACCAACAGACGAAATTTATACGGGAATGCCTTAGAGGCTTTAATTGGTGCTGTATTCATCGATAAGGGCTATAAAGGTGCCCGTAAATTTATTATCCAAAGAATTTTAAGGAATTATGTTTGCTTGGCTACCCTTGAGGCAACTGAATCTAATTACAAAAGTTCGCTCATTGAATGGGGACAAAAGGAGAAAGCTGAAGTAGTTTTTGATACAACAGAAGAATCCAATGTGCCTTCTATCTTTAAATCGGTTGTAAAAATAGACAATCAATTACTGGGGGAAGGAAAGGGCTATAGTAAAAAAGAAGCTGAACAACTTGCAGCTGAAAGTGCATTAAAGAGGATCAGATGTTAGGCGATATAAAATAAAAAAGACCAGCAGAGCTGGCCTTTTAATATTTTATGTAAATGAAAGATTATTCTTGAAGAGAAAGTGTCATAGATTCAAATCCAATTTTGTCGTAACTGTCTGTTGATATTGTAACGCCATTATCAAATTTGTATACATTATCTTCATTTATTTCTCTGTACATTTTTATTTCC
>PKSZ01000639.1 GCA_002869425.1 Marinilabiliales bacterium | reverse complement strand
TCAATGGCAGTTTTAATAGCATTACCTTTATTGTTAGAATAATAAGTAAAAAGGATTTCATTATTCTCTCCTGTAAGGCAGATTTTTGTGGTTGTTGAACCCGAGTCTAAGCCCAGATAACAATTTCGTCCTTTGTATTCGGAAAGTTTTGTTCTGGGAACTTTGAATGCATCAAATGAATTTTTCCAGTTTCTGATTTCCTCCAGATCTTTAAATAAGGGATTAAGTCTGCTGGTGGGAATAGTTCCTGCACCTTTAAAATTTATGAGAAGGTTATAGCAATTCTTGAGATCTGATTTGAATTTTTCTTTGTGTTTTGCCTCTGCAGCTCCCATTGCTGGAAGGAGCTCAGGAAACTTGATTTCTATGATATCACTTTTTTTAAGTTTCAGGCACTGCATGAAATGATGCTGCAGTTGAGGCATGAAAGAAAATGGACCACCAGAGAATACAACACTGGGTTCAATGTCGAATCCTCGGGCCAATGTGTTTAAAACTTGTGTGGCGACAGCATTATAGACTGAAGCAATAATGTCTTCGATGGATATTTTCCTGCTGATGAGGTTTTGAATATCTGTTTTTGCAAAAACGCCACATCGGGATGCTACAGGATAGATGTTTTCATATTTTTTGGCCAGGTCATTTAGAGATTGAACAGGAATATCCAAGAGGCTTGCCATTTGATCTATAAATGCACCTGTTCCACCAGCACAGCTTCCATTCATCCTGATGTCCGGTGTTTTGCCCTTCCTGAAAAATATCATTTTTGAATCTTCTCCTCCAATGTCGATAAGCGTTTTAACATTGGAATAATGCCTTTTTAAGTAGCCAGTTGCAGCAATTACTTCCTGGACAAAAGGAATATTAAAATTTTCAGCAATTCCTATTCCTGCTGAACCCGTAACACTAAAAGTAGCTTCAATATTTCCCAGCTTGTCAATGGCATCCGAAAGTATCCCTGCAAGGGTTTTGTATACTCTTGTATTATGCCTGATATAATTTTTGTATACAAGATTTGACTCCGAATCCAGTATGGCCACTTTAGCAGTTGTTGACCCAATATCGATACCTACATTATATAAAGGCATTTTATTCATGTGATTGCAAAAATAGAAAAATTCTAATCAGCTAAGCTTTTAAATACTACTACAGAATTGATAAAATTTCCCTGAGATTTTTTATTTCGTGTGTTGGTTTGAGGTTGACTACTTTGCTTTCAGGATTGAAAAAGATCTGGTCGATTCCTGCATTAGCTGCACCTTTGATATCAACATCAATGTCATCTCCAATCATAATACTTTTTGATTTAGACGCATTTACAGAAGATAAAACTGCTTCAAATGCTTTTTTATTGGGTTTTTGATAACCGACTTCTTCTGAAGTAAAAATTTTTGTGAAGTATTGTTCAATATTACAGTTCCTGATTTTTTTGTATTGAACTTCCTTAAAGCCATTCGTTATAATATAAAGTTTATACTTTTTACAAAGTGTTGAAAGTTTTTCTATAGCTCCCGGAAATAATTGTGTTTTTTCAGAACTGTGTGTGATATAGAATTTATCCATTTTTTGAGCCAGGTTTTGGTCGTTGTTGCCAAAATCTGAGATTGTGAATAAAAACCGATTGATTCTAAGTTCAGATTTAGGTATCTCACCACTTCTGTATTTATCCCAGAAATATACATTATGATTTCTGTATGTACTCAGAAACGATTCAAAATTCGGAATGAAGTCTTGAAGATCATATTGAACAAACATATCATTGAGTGTTTCCTTTGAATTTTCTTCAAAATCCCACAAGGTTCTGTCAAGGTCAAAGAAAACATGTTTGTATGCATCCATAATTTTAAAATTGAGTGTACAAAGATAATATTCAGTTTTTATTGAAAGCAATTTAATAGATTTCCTAATCGTTTTTTTAATTTTACAAAACATATTTATTCCGGAATACGCGGTGTAGATGCATTGAAACGTGTAGAAATGACAAGATTTTTGCGATATTTTTTGACTGTTTGCGTGGTTTTTTTTCATTTGAATGTGCTGAAAGCACAGAAGCCTGAAAAGCCTCAGAATACAGTTTTTGGCATACAGCTAAGTCCGATAATTCCAAATAACTTATTGGAAAACAATGAGGTAGTGGTCGATCATGACACAACAGTTTTTCAGCTTGGGCAAAAGCCGGGAATATCCTTTGGGATGGAAATACGGAGCAGTTTTTCAAATTGGCTGGCACTGCAGTATGGAATTAATTTGATGAAGCGGAATTATACATTAGATGTAGAACACAATGATTCGTTAATCAATGGAAACCTTGGATTATTGTGTTATGAGATTCCTGTAAGTGGACTTGTTTATGCAAGAATTACCAAATGGTTATATATGAATGCTGCTTTTGGCATTAGTTTTAGCTTTTATCCTTCCGATGTTTTTATTCATGAAATGTTGTATGCCCAAAGGCAAAGTTGGGTTCAACCAGCACTGAAAATGAATGTAGGATTTGAAATACGGACAGAAAATTCTGGTGCTTTTTATTTGGGAGCTTCTTACGACAGAATGTTCTTCAATCTATATAAAATGTATGCACAACAACCCGATGGAGCTATTGGGGAACATATAAAATTCATGGAAAAAGGTAGTTACTTCTCCGTGAACTTCAAGTATTTTTTCCCTATTATTAAAGATTGATTATTTGTTCAAACTAAGGTTAATGTAGTTGATGTACTTATGTGAATTTTCACCATAAGCTTCATAATTTTCCTCAGTTACTTTGTATGTGCACTTTTCACCAGCAATTTTCGAAAAGAGAATTTTGCTTTTTTTGTTTTCGGAATCTTCAAGAATAACTTCAGCAAGGGCGTTATTCTCTCCAGCAGTGAGCTCTGCTCCGCACATTGGGCATGAAAAATCCAGTTGATCACCCAGCTCAAAATCAAATGATGGATTGTGTTCTGCTGTATAATTTCCTACTTCAGGACTTAAAAATATTATCCCTGGTTTGCCAGCTTTGTTTTTGACAGAAAAAATAATTTTTTTACTAATGTTTAATGCGCCTGAACATTTTGGGCATAAGAAATTATTATCCATAGTTGTTGATTTTATAGTGGTCTTTACAAAGGTGCAAAAAGTTTTTGTACTTTAAAAAGGAATAAGACTGCAAAATTAGGGCTGTAAAGATTTTTCTATACTGTTCCATAAGTTGTCTGCTGTTTTCTGCCATGAGAATTTTTTACACTGTAATCTGCCTTTTTCGATAAGTTCATTTCTTAGGTTATCATCTTTGTGAACTTTTTGCAGTGCATCACTTATAGAATCGACAGAAAAAGGATCTACATAAACTACAGCATCTTCACCAACCTCAGGCATAGAAGTAAGGTTGGAAGTAATAACAGGTGTGTCGCAATACATGGCTTCAATAATTGGTATTCCAAAACCTTCAAAAATGGAGATATAAGTCATGGCCAGTGCAGCAGGTATAATTTTCTTTAATTCATCAGAACCTACTCTTCCTAGGAAAATAATTTCATCTTTAAATGCAGAGTTCTCATAAGCAAGACGGGTTTCTTCTGTCCACCATTTTCTGTCACCAACAACCAATAATTTTACATCTGTATTATTCTTTTGTTTGAATAAAGTAAAGGCTTCAATTAATCTTCCCAGGTTTTTCCGGGGGTGAATTAATCCTACAAATAGAAAATACGGACAGGCATTTGTGTATTTTTTTCTGGTTTCTTGCTGTTCTGTTTCTGATGTAGGTGCAAATTCTTCATTTGCGCCATTATAAACAACATCAATATTGTCAGAATCAATATTGTAACGCGATGTGATATCTTTTTTTGTGAACTCAGAAACTGTTGCAATTCTTTTTGCTTTCCGGGCAAATTTTGGAAAGTACTTATGGTAATAATTTCTAACAGTTTTGGGAATAAATTCCGGGTAATGTTCAAAGTTCAGGTCGTGAATAACTGGTAGTGATGGGGTTTTTGTACGCAGTGAAAGCCAGCCATCAGGAGAAAGAAATAAATCAGGTTTGTGTTTTTTGAGAATATGGGGTACTCCCCACTCAAAATATAAATACCATAGGTATGGATGTCGGGCTTGTGGATGCGTAACTACCGGTGTTATGTTATCTGAAAAAATGAATTCATCTGACCAGGGTCTGTCAAAAATGAAAACAAACTCATAATCCTTGTGCTGACGGGTTATTCGTTTCAAACTTTCATATGAAAACCAGCCAATTCCCTCTAATTTTCCTTGTAATAATAATCTAGTATTGACTGCAATTTTCATTTATTGTTTCTTTCTGACAGCTGTAAAATTAATACCATGAAAGAAATAATACCTTTTTATCTTACTTTTTTTCCAGATATGTTGCTCTGATTGACGAATGTCCTGCATGTTTTTGCTTTTGTATTTACCAGGGAAAAAGTATCTTATATATTCTGTTTCTTTTTTATCTATTTCCAGATTGTATTTGCTAAGCTCTTTTTCCCATTGAGTAAGTGATCTGATGTTTTCATTGCCAAGCAGAATTTCTTTTTCCAGTTTGTCATCATAAATCTTGATGATTCGCTTGTTTCCCCTTTTCATGAACAAACGAGTTCTGTTCATAAGATTCAAACCGTTTTCTTCACATGCTATTAATTTCCCTCCCGGCTTAAGGGTTGTGTATATAATGTTGATTGCTGTGTCGAGTGGCTCAAGGTGATGCAGTACATCCTGTACTATAATGTAATCGACACTTTTTTCAGGAGGCGGCGAATCAAAAAGATTTTCATATGAAAAAGTGAAAGATTCTGTGCTTCCATATTGATTCCAGAATATAAGCCGGTTTTGTATTTGGTCGTAGTAAAACTCCAGCGTGTTTCCATATACTTCAAATCCATTTAAAGCAAGGAATATTCCTGTAGTGCCATAGCCGCATCCAATATCAAATACTTTTTTGGATGTGTCTGAGATTTGCCTCTCGATATATTTCAACCTTTGAAGAAAATAGGCTTTTCGGAATTCAAAAAGTTTAGGGTCATTCAAAAAACGGTAATAACCTTTCAGTTTGTCATTTTGTTTAAGCTCGTCTAAAAATATGTTGAAAAACTCTTCAGCTTTCATGTTTTTATTTCCTGTTTGTTCGCTTCTAATGCGTTTTGAGATCATTAAGGTATGATGGATTTACTATTATACCAAGACTTTTTGGCGCAATTTCAAATTCAAAAGGGGTATGCCCCATTGTTTCACCGTCTACTTCCAAAAATATTTTTTCTTCAGATTCAATAAGAATCTTTTCTCCCCTCATTGTGCTTACTTTCTTGTGATTGGTAAAGCTCCCGTTATATAGTTTTTTAACATTCCTGATGACGCTTATTTTACTTAGTTTTTTAATTACGGTAAGATCAAATAGACCATCGTCAGGTATTGCAAATGGTACTTGTTTCATTCCGCCCCCACTGTATTGGCAAATTCCCACATTCATACTAAAAACTTTTTCACTGAATGAATCCGAATCAATTTTTACAGTAGCTGTTTGAGATTTGTGTGATAGGAGACTGGAAATAAGGCTTGTGAGATAACTTAGTTTTCCTGATTTTTTCTTTTCTTTTTTTTGGTTTGACTTTTTTACTACCCTGGCATCAAAGCCCAGACCTGCAATGTTAATAAAGAATCTATGGAATTTATCCATGTCTTTGTAAAAACTAACCTTCCCAACATCCTGAAGAATAGTATTTCCATTGGCAATTGTCGTTATTGCTCCTTCATAATTTGTTGGGATATTAAACATTCTTCCCCAATCATTGCCTGTCCCAACAGGTATTACACCAAGTAGAATTTCAGTAGTCGGAGTATACGTTTGTGTGAAAATGCCGTTAACTACTTCATTGATCGTTCCATCTCCTCCAATTGCAATAATTTTCTTATAACCTTCTTCAATTGCAGATTTTGCAAGATAAATTGCATCCTCTTTTCCTTTGGTAAATTTGCTTGTGTATTGATGAATTTTATCTTGCAATATGCTGTTAATCAAATTCCAGCTTTTTTCGCCTTCTCTTCTGCCTGCATTAGGATTAACAATTACAAACCAATCTTTCATTTCAATGATCTTTTCCGGGATCAACTGGTAAAGATGCAATTTTTTTTTTAAGCCTTGTAAAAAGTTGCCGTAACTTTGAAATAATCCACATTTTTAAAAGCCGTAAGCATCAGATATACAGTGTAAAGAGCATTTATTAAGGGTTACTAACCAATAATTGTTAAAAAGTATAAGGTTGAAAGGAATATTAAAATTGTAATTTTGTTAATTCGGTAAAAAGTAAAATAAAAGAAATGGCAAAAATTATAGCTGTAGCAAACCAGAAAGGTGGCGTAGGAAAAACAACAAGTGCAATCAATTTTGCTTCAAGTCTGGCAGTCTTGGAACATAAGGTATTACTTATCGATGCAGACCCACAGGCGAATGCAACATCAGGTTGTGGTTTTGATATTCGCAATGTAAAAACCAGCATATACGAAAGTATTATTGATGAGGTACATCCAAAGGATATTATATTAAATTCAGAAATTGATAATTTGGATTTGATACCTTCGCATATTGACTTGGTTGGTGCTGAAATAGAAATGCTTAATCTTCCAAACAGGGAGAAAATGATGAAAGTTGTTATTGACAAAGTGAAGGATGAATATGATTTTGTTATTATTGATTGTTCTCCGTCATTGGGTTTGATAACTGTTAATGCACTTACTGCAGCGGATTCAATAATTATTCCTGTGCAGTGTGAGTACTTTGCGCTGGAGGGCTTGGGAAAACTTTTGAATACAATAAAAATTATACAGAATCGTTTAAATCCGGATCTTAAAATTGAAGGATTTTTACTCACCATGTACGATTCTCGCTTAAGGCTCTCAAATCAGGTGGTTGAAGAGGTTAGAAAGCATTTTCAGCAAATGGTTTTTGAAACAATTATTCAGCGTAATGTTCGTCTTGGTGAGGCTCCCAGTTATGGAAAACCCATCATAATGTATGATGCCAATTCTACCGGAGCTGTTAACTATTTAAATCTTGCAAGGGAGTTCTTACAGAAGAATGATATGACGAAAATTCCCACCGAGGAGAAAATTATTGAATGATAAATTATGGCGAAAAAAAATGCATTGGGAAGAGGGCTTGGTGCCTTAATTGAAAAAGCAGATACGGATATNATTACCACGAAAAAGGAAATTGTGGGTTCTGTTGTGGATATTGAACTTGAAAAAATTCAGGTAAATCCATTTCAACCCAGAACTAATTTTGATGAGGAAGCATTGGATGAACTTGCTGTTTCGATAAGGGAAATGGGAATTATTCAGCCCATCACTGTACGGAAAATCGAGGGTGATTTCTTTCAATTGATTACAGGTGAACGCCGATTCAGGGCGTCAAAAATAGCAGGATTGAAGACCATCCCTGCGTACGTTCGTTTGGCTGATGATCAGTCAATGCTTGAGATGGCTCTTGTTGAAAACATTCAACGAGAGGAACTGGACGCGGTAGAGGTAGCTCTTAGCTATCAGCGCTTGATCGATGAATGTAGTCTTACCCAGGATAACTTAAGTGACAGGGTTGGAAAGAAGCGATCAACAATTACAAATTATCTGCGTTTGTTAAAATTACCCGTTCAGATACAGCATGGTATTCGTTCGAAAAAGATTTCTATGGGACATGCTAGAGCTTTGGTAAGTATTGTTGAACCGGAAACGCAGGTAATGATTTATCAGCAGATTCTCAAATATGATTTTTCTGTTCGTAAGGTTGAAGATATTGTTCGCGAGCTTTCAAGTGAGGATAAAGTGAAAACAAAAACCAAAGAACCTTCAACAAAAAAGGTCTCTGATGACTATGTACAATTAAGAAATCATTTGTCAAAGTTTTTTGATACAGATATTGAATTCAAGAGAAATACAAAGGGCAAAGGTAAAATTGTAATTCCTTTTGCTTCGGATGAAGAACTTGAACGAATTGTTGAAATATTAGATAAAGTTAAACGTTAAGAATTGTAGGTTTAACAAATTCCAATTGGGCTTGAAAAAGACTCGAAAATCATTCTTTTTGATATTGGCAATAATCGCGATGGTACAATTTTCTCACCAGGGGTTTTGTCAAAAATTTTCCTTACGCGATTCGCTAAAGTCTGATAGCAGGAATCCAAAGTTAGCAGCAGTAATGTCTGCTATTGTTCCAGGATCTGGTCAGGTATATAATAAAAAGTACTGGAAAGTTCCGATAATTTATGTCGGGTTTGGTGCCTTGGGCTATATGTTTAATCAGTACGATAAGGATTATATGTTATACAGAA
>PKSZ01000636.1 GCA_002869425.1 Marinilabiliales bacterium | reverse complement strand
GCAAAAGATGCTAAACTTACAAAAGCACAAGCAAAAGACGCATTAGATTCTTTTGTTAAATCAACAACAACTGCTCTTAAAAAAGGAGACCGTGTTGCATTAGTAGGATTTGGCTCATTTTCAGTAGCTAAGAGAAATGCTAGAACTGGAAGAAATCCACAAACTGGAAAAGAAATTACAATTCCAGCAAAAAAGGTTGTAAGATTTAAAGCTGGTAGTGAATTATCTGATACAGTTAAGTAAGATAATTTGAGTTTTAAATGAAAAGGGAGTACTTTAGTGCTCCCTTTTTTTATGCTGAAAAATAAAATAGAATATCTCAAAGAGTTTGCCCTGGAAGACAGGGTGGGCTTATTTAGAAAAGTTCTAAGTCTCAGAACTCGCTATATTACTATTGTCCTTGAAGATATTTATCAGTCGCAAAATGCAAGTGCTGTATTAAGATCAAGTGATTGTTTTGGTATTCAGGATATACATGTAATTGAAAATAGTAATGAGTATAAAGTAAATCCTGATGTTGCACTGGGTTCATCCAAATGGTTATCATTAAATAAGTATAATTCGCAGGAAAACAATACTGTGTCTACAATCCAGAAGTTGAAAAATGATGGGTATCGTATTGTTGCAACAACTCCTCATACAAATGATGTTACACTGGATGATTTTGATATTTCCAAAGGAAAAGTTGCTCTTTTGTTTGGCACAGAATTACGTGGATTATCCGATTTGGCTATTGAAAATGCTGATGAATACCTAAAAATTCCAATGTATGGTTTCACAGAAAGTTTCAATATATCTGTTTCGGCAGCTTTAATAATGAGAGAGCTGACAAACAAGTTAAGAAAAAGTTCTTTGAGCTGGGAGTTAACTGAACAGGAAAAGGATGAATTACTATTTGAATGGTTGTTGAAATCCATTAAGAGTTCAGGAAAAATTATGGAGAAATTTCCGGGATAGAATTCTAATGGGCAATTACTATTTTTCTGCTTATTCTTGTATTGCCATTTACTACATTTAATATGTATATACCTTCTATTAAGTTCTTAGTTGATATGCTAAGTTCTTTTTTATTGGATGCAGTTGTCTGGTATACCAATTGTCCTTGAATGTTTCTTAGCTCTACAGATGAACTTGTTTTGTTCCCAAAATTAATTTGTAATATTTCGTTGGCAGGGTTCGGGCTTACCTGTAGTGCATGATCTTTTTTCTCAAAAATTACATCAGGATGCATTAATGCCTGGTATTTATCTTTGGCCTTTCTTGCTGTTTCTTCCAGTTCAACCAGGTTGTCAGCAACCAGTATTGCAAAATACAATTCAAGTGTGTCATTTACTGCCACAGTATGTGGTCCCGAAACGAGTAAATCTACGATATCAGTTCCTGATCCGCTTGTGCCGGCTTCATTTCTTGTGTTTGTAAATGCCAGAGATGCATGGTATGGATAAAATCCATTGCTGATATCTATTCCATCACCCCCACCTTCTTCATTGTCAAATGCATAGTGGTTGTAATTCGTCTCAGATAGAAGTTGCAACCCAGCAGAATAGGCGTGCTCACTGTCATATGAGTAGGAAGTAATCAAGGCAGTATCGAAAAATGTGTGATTTTCCATCGGATTGATAATGTCCCAGTCGTAAAGAAGACCAGCATAAAAATTCTCGGCAGACGACTGTCCATTATTTATCATCTGGTATTTCACCATTAAATAATTACTATTCATACTGTCGCTGAAGATCATTGTTTCCTGCAGAATTGTAAAATTGAAATTATACTCAACAAATGAGCTTTTTACAATATAATCTGCTTCAGTTGTGATCGAGTCTATACTTGGCACTGTAAGTGGTGTAAAATGTTGATCTCTTCTAAAGCAGTCGGAGATATTAGAATTGGTATTGCCAATAATCAATCCACCATCAAACAGTAAGTTATCAGAAAGTTTGTAGCTTAGTCCAATTCCCTTTGTTTGATCAAAATCAAGAAAACCAAATCGGCCTTTGGAAGTAATGGAACTGGTGATATCATTGTATGATACATCCACAATGCTGTTATTGGCTTCAATTACAACATACTCAAAATCATTGTAGTCAGTGGCGATGTAATTGAGTTTTATGCCTATTTTTTCATCAATCCCAATGGTGTTTTTTATTCTAACGGAAAAAATATCATTATAATGAATCTTTTCCATCGTTTGTATTGATGGAATGGATAATTGATTGTCAATAATTTCAACATTTGGATTGTTACAACTTAAACTTACAAGTACATTATTTGCCGGGATTAGGTAATTAACAAAATTGCCCGATATATAAACAGTATCACCCGGGTAAAATTTATCATCTTCATAGTCTGTTAGTAAAACATTCTCAAATCTAATGGAAATATGATCCGTTTCGGTTAAGGCGCGATACATATTTATTCTTCCTTTCCCAAGAAGCCCTGCATATGCCTGGTTCTCAGCTATCGTATCTATTACATCGCAGGTAACTCTAATTTGTTCTGCTGCTTGTAAAGGCGACAAAGTGTCAAAATAACTATAGACCAATGCAGTGGCCCCAGCTGTAATAGGAGCCGAAAATGATGTTCCGCCACCTCCTGTCATATAGCCATTATTAACTGTTGAGAAGTTTTGAAATGAAGGAGCACAAACATCAATTTTAAAACCATAGTTGGAGCCTTTTCCTGCATTTTCTGCCCATTTGAAATCGTTAATATCAGTACCTCCAATACTTAAAACACCTTCGTAAGAAGCTGGGTAGAATAGTGCATCATCGTTATCGTTTCCAGCCGATGCAATTACAAGGCAGCCTCTGTTAATGGTAACATAGTCTATAATATCTTTACCATAGTCGCTGTAGATATTACTGCCCCAGCTACAGTTTATTATTTTGCATCCATGATCAGCAGCATAAATAACACCTTCATAAGAGTGTGTTAAAATTCCTTGTGAGTTGGAAATTTTAACTGGTAGAAATCGACATTTAAAACCACTGCCGGAAACACCAATTCCATTATCTGTTGTTGCTGCCGCCAGCCCTGAAACATACACTCCATGTTCATTGGATTCCCACTGTGGAATATTGTCATCTTCTCCTAGATCCCAACCAATAAAGTTATCAATAAAGCCATCGTTGTCATTGTCTTCATTATCATAAGGGAAAGGGTCTCCATAATTATATGCAACATTATCCATCAGATCTTCATGATCAATATCAGTTCCTGTATCTGTAATTCCAATAACTGTATTTGTATCTCCCTGCCAAATGTCCCATGCTTCATAAGCTTTAATATTTGTCAGACAATATTTATTCGTGTTCAGAGGATCATCAGGTTCATAAAAAAGATGTTGAATATATTTAGGCTCAGCATATTCTATGTTGTCAAGCTTTTTAAACAATTTAGTCGCTTTAATAGCTTCGATATTTGCATCGTATTGTATCTCGTAGATATTTCTGATGTCGATTTGCCTTTCAGCGTTTTTATCAAATTTGGCTCCTGGAAAGAGCTGTTTTGTTGATTTAATATCAATTTTGGTGAGTATTTCAGATAGTTTTTCGTTGGAACTTATAGATTTATTAGGATCTTTAAGTTTGATAATAATTGTTTTTGGAACAACATCCTGTGCAATAATTATTAAGGATTGAATGAGCATCAGGAATAATAAGATTGTTTTTTTGTTGTTCATGCCTTGCTGCTTTTCTGACTCTAGTGGCAATATACAATATTTTGATGGCTTACTGCTGAAAAGTAGACTGTTTTTTTTCATGAAAAAATTTTCAATTAACAGAATTTTTGATAAATATTGTAGTATGTTTGATGAAAGAGCAAGCTTAATTAAGTAAATAGGACTTTATGAACTGTATAATTATTGATGATGACAGGTTGTCAAGGAAAGTGATCGAGGAGTATGTGAGCAAGACTGAAGCCCTTAATTTATTGGCTTCCTACTCCAATGCAATCGAGGCAATCAATGCATTTAAGTTAAAAGAAGAGATAGATTTGATATTTCTGGATATTGAAATGCCTGAAATGTCCGGTCTTGAATTTTTGGATAATGTAAAAGATTATCCACAGATTATTATTATTTCCGCTAAAGAAAAGTATGCACTGGATGCTTTTGAGTATGATGTGGACGATTATCTTTTAAAGCCTGTTACTTATGCACGGTTCTATAAGGCAATTGATAAAGCACTTAGTAGGAATAATGAACGGAAATTGGTTAGCGATACCAAAGATGAAATCTTCATCAAACGTAGTTCTTCTCTTGTTCGTCTTAAGTACGATGATATTTTATGGATTGAGGCACTGGAGAATTATGTAATCATAAGTACATATTCCGAAAAGTATACAATTCATTTCACGATGAAATCCATTGAGAAAAAACTTCCTACAAGTAAATTTAAACGGGTTCATCGTTCATACATTGTGAATGTGAATAGGATCAATGTTATTGAGGATAACACCATAATTATGAACGTGGATGAAGGTAAAAAAGTTATTCCAATCGGTAAATCATACAAAGATAAACTGATGGATGAACTCAATTTGATGGTGAAGTAAACCCAAAATTAAATGATATCACACAGGCAATTGTTTTTTAAACATATTGCACAAACATCAGATGTCCCTCTTCAATTAGAGATAGAGAGGGCTGAGGGTATTTTTATGTATACCCCTGATGGGAAGCAATATATTGATTTATTAGCCGGAATTTCAGTCAGTAATGTAGGACACAGGCATCCTAAAGTTTTGGAGGCTGTTAATGATCAACTTGGAAAGTATATGCACCTGATGGTGTATGGAGAATATATTCAAAGTCCTCAGGTTGTTTTTGCGCAGAATATATGCAACAGCTTACCCGAAAGTTTAAATAGTGTTTTCTATGTAAACAGTGGTAGTGAAGCAACCGAAGGTGCATTGAAATTAGCTAAAAGATATACTGGAAAGCCTAAAATTGTTGGTCACAAAAATGCATATCATGGTAGCACAATAGGAGCACTTTCAATATTGGGAGATGAATATTTTAAAAGACCATTTCGTCCATTGATGCCAGCAGTTGAATTTTTGGAATATAACAATAACAATTTGCTTGAATTAATTGATGCAGAAACAGCAGCAGTTATAGTTGAACCTATACAAGCAGAATCGGGTATTTATTTGCCCGAAGACAATTATTTGCTTCGTTTGAGGGAGAAATGTGATGAAGTAGGAGCATTGCTGATTTTTGATGAAGTTCAGACTGGATTTGGCAGAACAGGGAAACTTTTTGCATTTGAGCATTTTGGAGTTGTTCCCGATATTATGTTATTGGCCAAAGGAATGGGAGGAGGTATGCCTATTGGTGCTTTTGTTGCTCCCCGGCAAATTATGGATTCATTTAAAAACAATCCTGTGTTGGGCCACATTACAACTTTTGGTGGTCATCCTGTAAGTTGTGCTGCCGGAAATGCCTCTTTGAATGTTATCAAAAGTGAAAAGTTGTTTGATAGAGCATTGCATGGAGAAAAAATTGTCAGGGAGAATCTGCTTCACAGAAAAATTAAAGAAATACGGGGCAAGGGCTTGTTGTTGTCAGTTGATCTGGGAGATGAGCAACTTTGTCAGAAAGCAATGAGTAAAATCCTTGAGAAGGGTATTATTACCGGAGATTTTTTGTTTAACAATACAAGTTTTAGCATCAATCCTCCGTTAATAATATCAGATGAAGAGTTACTAGCAGCAATACAGCTTATAGCAAACGCACTTGACGAAATATAAATTCTATACAGCCTTATTGTTTGCCGGGTTTTTTTTCCCGGGAAAATTTGTGTTTTCAGAAGAAGTAGATTCTGTGAAGCTCAATCAATATCTTCATGAAATTCAAAAAAAGGTTCAGTATGCATATGAGTTTGATGGAGTTAGATATGTTCGTACAGATCAGGAGTTTGAATTGGTGGGCGATTCGATTCAGGAATTGATGTATGAGTTTTTTCAATGCAAAGGATCATATGACTATTCTATTGATATTAAGCATGTTGGAGATGTGTGCTCATCTGATGGGAAAGTCAGGATAATAAACTGGAATTTTCAATATAGTGATAAAACTTACACTTACTTTGGATTTGTAATGCACAAAGTAAGGAATGGAGATGTTGAGGTTTACAGATTGACAGATAGTAAAGTTGAAGTTCGCAATTTTGAAGACAAGGTGTTTGCTGCAGATAATTGGTATGGTGCATTGTACTATTTTATTATGCCTGCTTTTGATGGAAAAAAGAAAAGATATATCTTGTTTGGCTGGGATGGTAATGATCAGTTTTCTACGAAAAAAATTATTGATGTTTTAAGTTTTAAAAGGTCCGGTGAACCTGAATTTGGCGACAATATTTTTGTGAAAAACAATCGGAAAAATAAACGACTGGTTTTTGAATATTCTTCCAAGGTGAATATGCTTTTACGTTATGATGAGGAAGAAGAACTTATTGTTTTTGATCATCTTACGCCCATTAAAAATTCATTTAAAGGAAATTATCAGTTTTATGGGCCAGATGGTACATATGATGCATTTAAAATGCAAAATTCTTACTGGGTGTTTCAGGATGATGTAATACTTAAGAATAAAGATCTTCAAAAAAAATCTTCTACTGAACCTTCAGGTAGCGATCAGTTTTACAAAAAATAAAATATTTCTGTACTTCTTTTGGCTTATTTATTAAGCCTTTTCAACAAATAGTGTTATAAATCATCTGAATTGGTTTTTCAAATTGCTAAATTTGGAATACATGAATCTATGTGTAATCTATTAAAGGGCTTTTTATGAGGAATTTAGTAATCTTAAGTTTAGTGCTTATGGCAATACTGACAATTACTTCTTGTGAGAGTAGCAATACTGCAAAACAGGAAGAGACAAGTGAAGATACGCTTGCTGTGGATACCACCGCGAAGGATTTTAATTATGTCGTTGATCAATTTGGAGACGTAAAGATCATGCGATATCAGATTCCGGGTTTTGATGAACTTAGCCTGCAACAAAAAAAACTGGTTTATTATTTAAGTCAGGCAGCATTGTTTGGAAGAGATATTACTTTCGATCAAAATTATAAGCACAACTTGTGCATCAGAAGAACGCTGGAAGAAATTTATAAAAACTTCACAGGAGATAAAACAACAGAAGACTATAAAAATTTTGAAGTTTTCTTAAAAAGAGTAT
>PKSZ01000569.1 GCA_002869425.1 Marinilabiliales bacterium | reverse complement strand
TCTTTAACAGTATCGTGAATGGTTTTGTATACCAACTTTATTTTTCCAACAATAAATTTGTACAAAAAGTACTGTAAAAGGAAAAAGCTAATAACAAAATTAACAGCAATTGCTATTAGAGGAATCAGGTAGTTGATTTCAAAGTTTTCAGTTATGGCAAATACTAAGAAAGCAAGTGCCTCGAAAAGAGAAAAAACAGCTGCAAAAAGCAGAGCAATAGATCTTGGGGTTTGTGGAGCCATTAGCTTACCTCGAATTTATAACCAACACCTTTTACAGTCTTTATGTAACCCTCTCCAATTTTTTCCCGGAGTTTTCTAATATGTACATCAATGGTTCTTTCTCCAACTATGATGTCGTCTCCCCATATTTCATTGAAAATAAAATCGCGTGTAAAAACTTTGGAGGGTTTTGAAGCCAGTAATGCAAGTAAAAGAAATTCTTTTTTCGGAAGAACTATTTCATTATCATCTTTTATGACTATATATTTTTCGAGGTCAATTTTTAAATTGCTGATTTCTATTATATCTGTGCTTAGTGGCTCATCGTGACCTTTGCCATTTGCTCTTTTTAAAAGGGCTTTTATTCGGCTTGTAAGCACCTTAGGCTTAATGGGTTTGGTGATGTAGTCATCGCCTCCTGCATCAAAGCCTGCAACCTGTGAATAGTCCTCGCCTCTTGCAGTTAAGAAAGCAACCATGGTTTTACTGATTTCAGGAATTTCTCTTATTTTTTCGCATGTTTCAATGCCATCCATTTCAGGCATCATTACATCCAGCAGGATTAAATCAGGTTTGTGCTTTTTTGCTTCAGAAATTGCTTCCAGTCCATTGCTGGCTGTTATTACATTAAAGCCTTCTTTTTTAAGATTGTATGATAAAAATTCAAGTACGTCTTCTTCATCATCTACCAATAAAAGAGAATAATCTTCGTTGTTCATGGTCTGTTATATTTATTACGAAATTAATAATATTGTTAATTCTTTTCAATAAATTTATATCCAACACTTTTGATTGTTTATGCAATTAAGTAAAACCAATTAAAAAGCTTAACAATAAGTTAACATTAGGACTTATTAGTTAATGTAAAAGAAATATAAAATAGATGCAATAGAGATAATTTCGAAACATGAAATTAAACTCTACTGTTATGCGTTTTTTCTTATCACTAAGCCTGATTGTAATCTTTTGTTCTTCAGTGTTTTCGCAGACTATTAATGACCAAATAGAAGGTAAGCCATATCTGAAGGTTTTTAGTAATTTTCATGCTGATTTATCAGAAAACAATCAGGAGTATGGATTTGAACTAACCAGGGCATATTTTGGATACAAGGCAAAGCTTGGCGATAATTTTGAAACAAATGTTTGTATCGATGCAGGGACCTTTAAAAATGATGATGGTACAAAACTGTATAAAATTTACTTTAAGTATGCAACTCTATTTTATAGAAAAGATAAATTCTCTGCTGCATTTGGTTTAATTGGGTTAAATCATTTCCGGGTCCAGGAAAAAATGTGGGGTCACAGGTATTTGTACAAGTCGTTTTTAGATCAGTATAAGCAAAGCCATAGTGCCGATCTTGGCCTAACACTACAATATGATATTAATGAGGAGCTTTCTGTTGACGCTACCTTAAGAAATGGTGAAGGTTATAAAAACCTGCAAACTGATAATACACTTAGATTGGGGGGAGGACTTACATATAATGCAAAGTACGGATTGGTTGCAAGGTTATATGCTGATTATTATGAAAAACAGGTTCAGCAGACGATGTTTACAGGATTTTTGGGATATGAGAAAAAAGGTATGTTTAAAGTTGGAGTTGAGTACAATTATATAAAAAATGCAGATTGGATAAGTTCTCATATAAAGGATGGTGTTTCTGTATTTGCATCGTACGATGTAACAGATAAAGTTGAACTGTTTGGTCGTTATGATGATCTGAATTCATCATGCCATTCGGATGTTGAAGATATTTGTGGTCTTGATTTTAATGGAAAGTACATTATTGGAGGTATACAATACAGGGCAGGAAAGAATGTAAAAATTGCATTAAATCACCAGGGTAAACTTTCAGAGCCTGATGGAACCTATCGAAATATGGTGTACATGAATTTTGAATATCGCTTCAATTAACAATAAGGTAATATAAAGATAACTCAGGAAAAATGAATGCGACACAAAAAGGAAATATGTTTGTAGTGAACTAAAATTGGAAATAAAATGGGAACTGTTTTTTTAATACTTGTAATTGTTCTGGCCATTTTGGCAATATCAGATTTAGTAGTAGGTGTTAGCAATGATGCTGTAAACTTTTTAAATTCTGCTATTGGAGCAAAAGCTGCACCTTTTAGGATTATTATTGTTGTAGCGGCTGTTGGAGTATTGTTTGGAGCTACTTTTTCGAGCGGAATGATGGAGGTGGCCAGGAAAGGAATTTTTCATCCAGAGCATTTTTTCTTCTATGAGATAATGGTAATCTTCCTTGCTGTAATGATTACAGATGTAGTGTTGCTGGATTTATTTAATACATACGGGTTACCTACTTCAACCACTGTGTCTATTGTTTTTGAACTGCTGGGTGCTGCAGTTGCTGTTTCAGTAATAAAGCTATCAGCTGGTAATCAAACAATTGTTGTAGATGGTGTGGAAAAAATAGCCAGCATGGCATATTATATAAATACGAGTAAAGCACTGGCCATAATTTCGGGTATTTTGCTTTCCGTTGTAGTAGCATTTACAGTTGGGGCAATTGTTCAATATATTTCACGCTTGCTTTTTTCTTTTAATTACAAAACCAGAATGAGATATTTTGGCTCAATCTTCGGAGGAATAGCCATCACTGCCATAACATATTTTATCCTGATTAAAGGAGTGAAAGGAGCTTCTTTTGCAAGCTATGAAATTACCGAGGGTATTGCCTTAAAAGACTGGGTTAAACAAAATGTATTCTTAATCATCGGTGTTAGTTTCTTAGGCTGGACAATATTATTACAGCTATTATCCTGGATATTCAGACTCAATATATTGAAAACAATTGTGCTCGTAGGAACCTTTGCTTTGGCAATGGCATTCGCTGGAAACGACCTTGTGAACTTTATTGGTGTGCCTGTTGCCGGATTTAATTCATACGAAGCATTTATGGCTTCCGATGGAGCCAGCCCTGATAGTTTCTTAATGACTGCACTGGCGGGTAAAAAAGTGCCGACACCAACATTGTTCCTTATACTTGCCGGACTGATAATGGTATTAACTTTATTCTTGTCAAAAAAGGCGAAATCAGTAGTTAAAACTTCCTTAAATTTAAGCCGGCAAAGTGAGGGCCATGAGCGTTTCGGATCAACTGCTTTTGCCAGATCTTTGGTAAGGGTTGCAGTATCTGCCAGTAAAGGAATATCAAAAGTTACACCCAAACCTGTACTGAGCTTTATCGATAGACAGTTCGACCAAAAACCTTTTAAAGAAGAGATTGCTGAATTGGGAGAGGATGCACCTGTATTTGATATGATTCGTGCTTCTGTTAATCTTGTGGTAGCAAGTATCCTGATTTCAATAGCAACTGCAAATAAATTACCTCTTTCTACAACCTATGTAACTTTTATGGTGGCTATGGGAACATCATTGGCAGACCGAGCATGGGGTTCTGATAGTGCTGTTTATAGAATAACCGGTGTTATTTCTGTTATTGGTGGTTGGTTCTTTACTGCTCTGTCAGCATTTACCATTGCCTTTGTAGTTGCATTTTTAATTTATCATGGAAGTTTTTATGCCATCGGAGGATTTGTTCTGATTGCAGGCTTTTTTATTTTTAGAACACATGTATTGCACAAAAAGAGGGAAGCGCAAGAAGCGAAGTACGAAAAAGAGGCCAACGATAATATGGAACTAAAGTACAATAACGTATTGCAGCGTTGTGTTGGAAATGTAAATGTTATTCTTGAGCAGGTTTCCGATATTTATATTCGCTCAGTTGATGGCATCCTGGATGAAAACAGAAAACACCTGAAAGATCTTGTTCGTGAAGTAGAAAGTGTGAACAACGAGACCAAACGTTTGAAAGATAATATTCACAGTACCATCGTGCGACTCAATGAAGATTCCATCCCAACAGGTCATTACTATGTGCAAGTGCTCGATTATTTGCGGGAGACAGCACATTGCTTAACTTATGTTACAAAGCCTGCTTTCGATCATCTCGACAACAATCACAAACCACTCATTGCAGCTCAGAAAGATGATATCAACTCAATTAAGAGCCAGGTAGTTAAAATGCTTGAAGATATAATTGTAGTAATTGCTTCCAATGAATTTGAAAAAGTAACCAATTTGATAAAACGTCAGCAGGATTTGCTTGCAGAGATTGAAGAGATTCGCAAAAAGCAGATAAAACGTATTAAGAATGAGGAAACCGGAACCAAGAATAGCATGTTGTTCCTCAATATCATGCACGAAACCAAAAATATGATGTTGTACGCTATTAACTTGTTAAAAGCACAACGCGATTTTGTAGAAGCACGAAAGATTCCTAGGGAAGATTAATGTAAACATTTTGTACTGGAGGCTGGTTTTATTTTAAACCGGCCTTTTTTTCTATATTATTTCGCATAAGTGTTTTTAATTCTTTTACTACAATAGAATCATTCATTTGTAGAAAACGATTAATAATTTTATATTGTTCATGAAGAATATTAGCAAAAATAATTATTACCCTTAAGCAGTTTTTATAATCTAAAAGTATCTGTTAATGAATGAAATGAGGTTTAGTATGTTGTTTCTTTTTATGGGGCTGATTTTGTTTTCTTGTAGTGAGAAAAGCACTATTGAAACGAAGGGTAAACTGACGATATTACATTTGCATGGAAATCAATACAGTAGAGGCTTTTCTCATGGGAAACTTTTGAAAAAGGAAATTGGGCAAATATTGTCAAAATGGAAAAAGGAAGTTGAAGGTACTTACAATAAGAGGTTTGATACAGTTGTGTCCTCATTTTTTAAAGAAACTAGCTATTTGGATACAATAGAAAAGTATAAACCAGAGCTTTTGAATGAAATAAAAGGTATTTCAGATGGGGCCGAAATAGAATATGAAACGATTCTCGCATTTCAGATGAGTGAGGAGATTGATGTATTAGCAGGCGAGATCAGTGGAAAGCATTGTACTTCAATAGGTATAGCATCTACAGATAGTACACCATCATTTCTTTCACAAAATATGGATCCGCCTTTGTTTTTACATGGTAAACCTGTATTGTTGCATATATATTCAGAAGAAAGTCAAAACGAGAGTTATGTATACACATTCCCAGGCTTTATTGGACTTACAGGTTTGAATTCAAAGGGTGTTGCCATAACATGCATGTCATTATCCATGTTGAATTATTCAAAAAGTGGTATGCCGGTATCTTTCATCGTACGATCTGTATTAGAACAAGATACAGAGCATGACGCCTTCGAACTAATACAAAAGATGCCCATAGCAATACCGCAATGTTTTATTATTGGTGGGAAAAATGAAGTGAAGTGTTTTGAATGCTCAGCCAATCAAAAAACATCCTTTTATCCATTTAAAAACAGGGATATTTGTTTGCATACAAATTATGCAATAACAAATAAGGATTTTAATGAAAAGTTTATTGAACTCTTAAAGCAGTATAGAAAAACACCGGATGATCCCTATTACTGTCCGAGATATTATTTAGCGTATGATAAAATTGTTGAGTGCAATTACAATCTTAATTACAATACAATACAGAAAATACTAAGTTTACATGAACCTGAAATTGAGCCTATTTCTAACCAATATACTTATGGCTCACTTATTATGGAACTTTCTGAAAAACCAATTCTTTATCTGTGCCCTGACAGACCCGATAGCGTAAATTATTCCAAAATAGGTTTTAAGTAAGCTCTTAGTAATTTGCCAGCCTTTGTAAAGGTCAATGCGAATTGTTGTGCCTACGATAACAGAACCTTGGTAGAGGAGTGAAATTTAGTTGTATTCCTTTTCGCTGATTAGCTTCCCGGTTTCATCCCACATAATCCATTTACCCGTTTTGTTGCCTTCTTTGTAATACATTTCGTAGCGCTTGGTACCATTGTCGTCCCAAACAAACCAGGCTCCGTCTTTTTTATTGATGCTGTAATTTGCTTCCGCCGTTTTGATTCCTTTTTCATTAAAGGTTTCCCATTTACCATGCATTTCCCCACTTTTATAAGAACGAATTTCTTTTACCTTACCATTTTCAAAGTATAGAGTAATGATTCCGTCTTTGAGTCCATCCTTCAACGATAACTCAATACTTTTATTTCCGTTTTCATAAAATTCGGTGTATGTACCGGTATATGGAGTATTGTTTTCATCAAAATACACACCATCTTCATTTTTTGTAATCTGGGCATATCCTGCAAGGGTGCAGAGTACAAGTAATATAAGTATTTGAATTTTTTTCATAATCCTAAAAAAAAAGATAGCCAAACGACTATCTTAAATACGCAGTTAAATAGTTCCCTATTTGTTAAGCACAGGTTTCAGTTCTACACGAATAGTGTTCTTCTGACTCTTAACGCTTATTTCTTTTAGATGTTTTGATTCGTATGATATAAAATCAGCTGTAATATCAACTTGACCTGCTGCTGGGTTTTCTATAGTGAAATTACCTTCAAAATAAGTATAAACAACCACATCATCTTCGTTAAGCTTTATTGCTACACCAGCAAGAGCTTCTCCAGTTGCCTGGTCAACAACCTTACCTGTAATCATCGCATTGGCAACAGGTGCTTCAGAATTATTATTATCTTTGATGTTTTCTGCGAAACTTGAAAATGTAGTTCCAATTGTCAAAATTACTGCTGCAATAAAAGTTATTGTTTTCATTTCTTTCGTTTTAATTACACTACAAAAATATATTTCCATTGTATATTAGGTTTTAAACCAGTATTAAGTTAATTTTAATTCTGTAATATTCATCAATGTTCTGAATATTAGATGATAAGGTTGATTAATGATGCTTTTCTTATTGTTTCCTGCTTAACATTAAGTTCTAAGTACATGACAAAACTATAACATGCTGAACAACAGTGAATTACGGTCTTTGAAAATTTGATTAACACCTTGATATTCAGTATCTTACATAAGATTTGACAGTCAAAATGTAGATATGAATATCAAGGATAAAAACAAAAATAACGATTTAGTTGAAAGTCTCAATGAAAATC
>PKSZ01000149.1 GCA_002869425.1 Marinilabiliales bacterium | reverse complement strand
TCTTATATGCTGCATGTTTTGATGCTAATGGTGGTGTTTTTGAGCCTTTGTTCGATGATAATGATGCTATCATATCTGATTCACTGAATCATGCTTCAATTATTGATGGTGTTCGCTTATGTAAAGCTGCTAGATTCCGTTATGCTAACGCTGACATGGAAGACCTTGAAAAACAACTGAAAGAAGCACAGAAATACAGGAACAGAATTATTGTTACTGATGGTGTTTTCAGTATGGACGGAAATGTGGCTCCAATGGATAAAATTGTTGAGCTTGCCAATAAGTATGATGCTATCGTAATGGTAGATGAATGTCACTCTGCAGGTGTAGTTGGAAAAACTGGTAGAGGTGTTACGGAACTATTCGATGTAAGAGGCAAAGTAGAGGTTATTACCGGAACTTTAGGAAAAGCATTTGGTGGAGCTATCGGTGGTTTTACAACAGGTAAAAAAGAGATTATAGAGATTCTTCGTCAGCGTTCACGCCCATATTTGTTCTCAAACTCTATACCTCCAATGGTAGCTAAAGCTGGTTCTGCCATGTTTGATATGATGGCTGAAACAACAGAATTGCAAGACAAGCTTCATGATAATACAGAATATTTCATGGAAAAAATGTCAAGTGTTGGCTTCGATTTAAAACCAACAAAATCTGCAATTTGCGCTGTAATGCTCTATGATGCCAAATTATCACAAGATTTTGCAAGGGAATTGCTTTCTGAAGGTATCTACGTTATTGGATTCTATTATCCAGTAGTTCCTAAAGGACAAGCAAGAATCAGGGTTCAGCTTTCAGCAGCTCATGATAAAGCTCATCTTGACAAAGCGGTTGAAGCATTTACAAAAGTTGGAAAGAAACTTGGCGTAATAAAGTAATCAATTGATATTTGATATATAGATAAAGGGGGCATCCGCCCCCTTTATTTGTTTAGTACATGCTGAAAATTGTCGGTGAACAATTGGTTGATAGAATTAAACCAACTCTTCAATGATATTCTTTGCTATATGATTATTATGCGTAGGAAAACTTAAATGGCATTTATCGTTTAATGAAAGTACATTCTCAATATCAAAATCTCTTTGTTTACAAGATAATACTCCATATTTATTCTGCAGATGATTGGCAAGATATTCCTGTTCGGTTTGTCCTGGGGTAGGCACCATAATTGCATTAATATGCAAGGCAAACATATCCATAACAGAAGAATAACCAGAGCGACAGATCACATATTTTGCGGAATTTAATAATGATACAAGGTTTTGTGTTTCCATATGATCTACAATATGTAAATTCGGATACATGGAATCCTTTTTCTCGCCGGGTTTTCCTCTTACAATTATAGATTTAATCCCTGATTCTCCTAACTGATGAGTTAGGATCTGTTCAAATTGACTTCTTTGCGGTTCAGGACCGGAAATAATGGCTACAATATCATAATTATCAATGGTTCGATCGGTATGCTTACAACTTGTAAATCTTGAAAGTGGTCCAATAAATTTTGCATTTGATGGCAATGAAAACATGTGTGACAAATCGCCCGACAGATTTTGATCATCTTTATAATCCGGGATCCAGCACTCATCAAACTTCTCAACCTTACTTTTAATAATATGATGGATTTTCTTTTCCATCCACTTTGTTGCACGCGTCATTTTGAGCATAAGTTGATGAGTAACCAGTATACTATGAACCAATCCTGAATAAGCACCATACCTGTTATCGGATATTACGATATCTATCTCGTACTTTTGAATCAATTCCTGAATAAAACGATTCTCTTTTCGAATGCTCGCAATAAATTTAGGTGATTGGAGGAACATTGCAAAAGCCTGGCTACCCCTTGTACAATATTTTATTTCCATCCCAGGAAATACAACAGATTGAACCTGCGGAAACTCTCGATTAAGTAGTTTTAGCGGTCCTTTATCAGCGGCAACAATGACATCTGTACCCGCTTCAATCAATAACTTAATTACAGGAATCATCCTGGCGGCATGCCCAAGTCCCCAATCCAGTGGACAAACCAAAATCCGTTTTCGTTTTGGAGTTTCCAATATCAATAACTAACCACTGTTTCTATTCCCTTCTTCTCAACCAAAGAAGCAATTTCATCAAGTTTATCCCGGCCAATTTTCTCCAAATCAGGATGTGGTGTATCTCTTGCAAAAGTATATATCATTACCTTTTGGGGTTTAATTTCATCCAGTACGTTGAGCCATGCATCGATTTCTTCCTGACTTGTATTGTTGATAGGTTGGCCTTCATATTCACCTTTAATAAAAAGAGTTTGCAAAGTAAACTTCCCGTTTAAAGCTTTTAACCAATCAATTACATCATTCACCGAAATCTTCTTTCCGGGTCGGTTAATCAATTGAAAAGTGGATTCTATAGCAGAATCAAGTTTTAAAATTCTATCGTCAACCCTTTTCAGGGCTTCAATAATATTAGGTTTATCCAGCATAGTAGAATTGGATAAAACGGCAATTTTTGCCTCGGGAAAATAGTGATTTCGCATCGCAATGCTATCATCAATAATCCCCTCAAATTCGGGATGTAATGTTGGTTCGCCATTACCAGCATAAGTGATAGCATCCAACCTGAGATTACTGGCATTCATCATACGCAACTTCTCTCCCAGATAATGCTTTACTACATCTCTACCAGGAAGTTGTTTTCCAAAATTTTCAGATGACCAACCACATTCGCAGTACAAACAATTGAAATTACAAAATTTCGCACCCTGAGGTAATAAATTAATTCCCAAAGAGATACCCAGTCGCCTGCTTCTAACCGGTCCAAATATTATCTGATCGAATAAAAAAGTTGCCATAATAAATCTGTTTACAAAGTTTACGTTTCATGCAATTATTCTGCATAAAGATAGTTGTAAAATTATTCTACTTCTTCCAAAATTACTGCATTCTCATATTCATACTCTTTTCTTAATTGTTTTTGCAACTCAATTTGCTCATAAGGAGTATCATCTACTTTTCCATTTGACCACCAATGTTTGGGAAAAGAAATCATCTCACCCATATCATAAACTACTTCCTTTCGTTTATTTCCATTCTTGTAATACTCAATCCATTTACCATCCCAAAAATTATTACTACAATGGGCTTCTATATGCAACTCTCCCGATTTATAATAACTCAGCCATTTACCTTCAAGTTTTCCGGCTACAAAAAGCACCTTTTCTTTCAAGTTCCCATTTTTGTACCACTTATACCAATAATCATCAGGAATTCTATCCACATAATATTCAAGAGTCAATATTTGTCCATTTTTACTCCAGTACTGCCATTTAGAATCGTGCTGTCCCTTTCTATAATAACCCAACGTTTTTAGTTGTCCACCTTCATACCACTCCACAAATTTACCATTGAGCGTATCCTTAATATATTCAGCCTGTAATTCCTTTTCACCGCTCTTAAAATAATATGTAAATATGCCATTTCTTTGTGAGTTCATTACTGTGCCTTCAACTTTAAGCTTACCATTATTCCAATATTCAAAATAGTTCTGAGCTGCAAAAACATAAGAAATAATAATAAAAACAATGCCTAGAATGATTTTCATTAATCCAATCGTTTTACAGTGCTTTTCTCAGTTAATGAAAAGTTTGTAAAGTCAATATTCTCAATCAGATTTACACCGGGTTTCTTCCCCTCTTCAATTGAGCCATACCGGGAATCTTTAATTAGTGCCTTAGCCCCATTGATTGTTGCCATTTCAACAAGCGAGTCCAATTTTAGGTTTAAGTTTTTCTGTAGAATATACATTTCCTGCAATACAGAAAGCTTTTCATTGGAGGCCAAGCTATCCGTACCTATGCATACATTATGCAAAACATCCGTAAATACGTCCATATTCGGAAGCTTTTTCTCGATATAAAGATTGGAACCCGGACACAAGCACCAATAACAATTTTCTGTGATATTTCTAATTTGTTGAATATCTTCTCTTGTAGAATATGTGTTATGAACAAAAATAATATTTTCCTTCTTCGGAAGATATTTCATTATTCCGATTGGGGATGAATGCCCTGACTCCTTCAGGCCCGGATCAATGCCTTGTTTCTTAAAAAATGGAATAAAATCGCCTTCACCTTTCAGAAAAAAATCAGATTCAGCTTTTGATTCCTGATTGTGAATACAATAAACCTGGTTTTCTTTAATATTTTTTTTAATTAAAGTAAAAAGATTATCCGAAACAGAATAAGGAGAATGAGGAACAATATTTCCCTCTAATTTCATATCATCTAATATATTCTGAATCACTTGAGCTCTCTGGAAAACTTTATTTGCCTGCTTAGGGTCTGATGAAAAGACTTCAACAAATGTATGGTACTTTATTTTGCTTCTCTTTTTTATGCTGAAAGATAAATCAGAATTGCTAATGTCTCCAACCAAAACGATTCCCTCCTGAATCATTTGATTATTTGCATTCTCAATAGCTTTCTCTACAATTTCATGAGATGCATTGCGGTTAGCCTGGAGAGATTCAATAAAATTCACCATTCCTCTGCCTTTTGAAATCTTCTTCCATAGATGGCTCAACTCCAAATGACAGTGCACATTAACAAAACCGGGAACAATTACACCATTATAAAACTCAAGCTTAGCCTGCTCCTTAATTTTTTCCGGTGCTTCAACCTTCAAAACTTCCCCTTTATCTGATAAATGAACAATTCCATTTTTAATTACTCTTCCATCAGCGGGAATAACAAAATGTGCCGATAATAGTCTCACTCCTCTTTTTGCTTGTAAGAATAATTAATTTCTTCATTTTTATAAAGGCCTGTAATATCCAGTGGTTTTACAGGTATTCTATCCCGGGGAAGTTTAATTCCACATGCATTACAATTGGAAGATTTCTTCGTAATATAACTACCACATGCTGGACATCTATTTGGATCTGTTGCCCATTCCTGCTGGCTTTTCATCATTTCTTCCTCCTCATCATAAATCCAGTCTGAAATTGCCTTTCTGATTTTTGAACCAATGGTTGAGCTAATAATAAATAAATTAATCAGGTAAAAGCTAACAACAAAAATCAAAGAAAACCACAAATACGCATTGACAGAAAATTTTGAAATAAGAGCAGCAACAATCAACAAAACAAGTATTACATAAATCAGATTTTTCAATCCTATTTTGTAATATACTTTATTATTAGAGGCTTCAATTTCTACACAATAAACAATCGCAAAAAGAGAGCTGTTTGTATGAAATTCGATACCCGTCTGTTGATCTGATTTTACAATAAATTCGGGTTTTTCACTGGTTAAACGAGCACTAAGAATGGCAAGCAAGATTTGAGGATCTTCTTCTTTATTTATAGAAATACTTTGCGTATAAGAAAAAGGAAATGCCATAAACTAATGTACATCAATTTTTACATTTAGCTCATCAATAAAGAATTTGCATTTACCCGGATTTACAATGTAGAATTTCAAATCAGCATCTTCGATATTATCTGGAAACTTAAGCTTAGTATTGACATCTATTTTTGTCCACGGTTTTCCTTTTAGGAACTTATTAATATAAATCCACTCACAGGTTAATACTTTTGCATCTCTTTCCAGACTGGCATTTATGTAAGGATACGTTTTACCAACAGAATCGTTGATATGAATAAAGAAGTTTGCAGAAATATCTATCTCTTTGACGGGCTCTGTAATTTTATGCACTATTGCAGGACTATAAGGCTGATCATCTGTAACCAGTAAACTTTTGGTTCCTGTATATGCAGTAAATGTTGATATATGATGATCAAAATAACTTCTGGTCCGAACTTCAAAATCAATGAAATATTCCAGTTGCATTGGTCCGTTAATTTCTTTTCCGAATGGATTGTCATCTTTTTCTCCAACCAGATTACCTTCCATCCTACTCAAGCTGCTCAATACTTTTTCATACATTTTGTCAAGATACTCCGGTTCCTTGGCATAGAACTTTATACTTTTATCAAACTGCTCTCTTGAAACACCATACTTATCCAAAACATTATCGTAATACATATACGGTTTTAGTCCATTGAACTGTTTTTCAACATTTAATACATTTAATGTAGCATCCGCAAGGTGCATCTCTACCAACACAGGTACCATTTCCTGCTCCGGTAACACTCCTTCTGGTATCTCGGGGGGGGGTGTGTTTTTATCAGGAGTACAGGAGCAAAGAAATGCCAGTATCAATATAATTACTGGCAATATGCTCAATTGTTTACTCACTATCCTGCTTCAATTTATTAAATTTAGCACCAATCATCAATTCGTGGGTTCCTGTACTATAATCTATCAACTTAGTTGTTGAAATATCATATGAATAACCTATAAATATCTGATCCAAAATTTCGTAACCCACCAATACTGAAACGGCATCATCATGCCTGTATGAAATTCCAGCCCAGATATCTTCATCATAAATGAACCTTGCATTCAGTTCCGCCTGATAAATACTGGTTGAAAGAATATATTTAAGCTGAACAGACGGCTCTATCGCAAATGCATCAGAAATTGGGAACCTGTACCCTCCAATAACGTTTAAATGCGTTTTTAATTGCATTTGACTATCACTTCTGCTACCATCAAGTTTTACTCTGTTATTGAATAGCTGATTCCCTGCAATACCAAAGAAGTAATTGGAGCCATACATATAAACACCAGCATTTCCATCTGGTAAATAATCTGTATACATATTATCTCCAATTACTACTTCAGGATCATGAAAATCTATTTTTGTTGCATCAATTTTATATTGAAGTAAGCCTGCAGCAAGTCCCAGTGAAAGTTTTATATCACTGGTAAGCTGAAACTGATATCCATAGCTAAGATTAATTCCAGATCGCGTTGTTGGCCCTGTTACATCATTAAAAATGTAACCACCAAAACCCATATTTTTGCTCCTATGAGGACCATAAACACTCAATACGTAGGTTCGTGGAGCATCAACAACACCAATCCATTTATAACGATTATTGGATATAGCCTGAAAATAGTCTTTGGTTCCTGTAATTGCAGGATTCACCAAAAAATCATTAAACATAAACTGGCTATGCTGTGGTATCTGCTGAGCATTAGCACCTGCTCCTAATACCATTAACAACATAATCTGAATAATCCTGAGCTTTTTCATTTCTATATAGTTTATTCTTTCAAACAATTTTATTTTATCTGATAATTGTTACAAGTCCTGTTTGCACAGGCTCAATATCAATTTCACTCTCTTCAATTTTTATTAC
>PKSZ01000350.1 GCA_002869425.1 Marinilabiliales bacterium | reverse complement strand
AATGAATAACCTTCATTCCAAATCTTGTCCGAACATTGGTCAGGTAGTTATCAAATTTCTCATCTGATAGCGGCTTTGCAATTCCAAGAACGGTGTATTGGGTTTGAACAGGTAATCCTGCCACACCCATCCATTCCCAATTGCTACGATGCGCCGTAACACCCATAATACTTTTGTTTTGACTATGGTACTTTTCAAGTAGTTCAGGATTCCTGATCGAGATTCTTTTTTTGACCTGCTTTTTCGAAAGACTTTTAAGCTTTAATACTTCAAGAAAGATATCACAGAAATTCCTGTAAAATTTATTGGCAATTTTTCTTATTTCTTTATCCGTCTTTGAAGGGAATGCATTTCTTAAATTCTTATAAATAACCTTTCTTCTGTATCTGAAGATGTGTTGAATAAAAACTCTAAAGAAGTCTGATATACAATACAGTAGCCAAAAGGGAGTTTTGGAAATTAGCAAAGAGAAGAATAGAAATATGTAATAAACAACAATCACCTGTTCACAATCAGCTTATTAATAGAATCCAAAATTACAGAATAAAATCTATTGCAGATAATATTTATTTACTCATATTTAAATCAACGTATAAAAAAAGCAGCTTAAATCATTAAATGTATAATGGCGAACAGAATTTTTGGCCTAAAAAATAGAACGCGTAATAATGTACTGTTTAACGCTTGAGAAAGCAATAAGAATTCAGGTATATTTTAAGTCAGCGTTACAGCTTAATAATTTTTTGCATTTCATTTATATTATCTGAAGTTACTCGTATAAAATATATTCCTGGCCTGAGGTTTTGTGCAAAGCTACTTAACTTGTAATAATTGGAGCCTGATTTTATATTAATGGGACTAATAGCAATTCTACGACCATTAATATCTGTTATTTCAAGATCTGCATTGCCTCCGCTTTCTGAATAAAGTTCTATTCTGGTGTCATCATCAAATGGATTTTGATAAACCAATAAATTTTCACCAATGGTTTTTTCTATTAAGGTTGATAATGGTTCACCATTAAGTCTTATATCATCCATGTATAGGTAATTTCCTCCCCTACTGGTTACCATAAACTTCAGCATAATATAAGATTTGTTGAGATAATATCCAAGATCAACAGTTTCTTCTCGCCAGTCATCCTCTGTTGGGATAAACGTGCCCGATACAGGGTCGTTTTGGGCTGTAATAAGCGACGATGAGCCTTGCTTGTAGTACCTTATACTCCAATAATGGCCACAATCGGGAGAAGCTCTCATTTGTAAAATGTCTTTGGAATATACATCTTTTCTTGCATAAGCAACTTTAAATGTAAGAACTAGGTTTGAGTCAATATCGCTGATGTTGAGATTTGGAGAGACCAATACATTTAAGGTTTCTTCTTCATTTAAATAATTGGCAATTCGGAGGCAAGCATTACCTTCAGCAGAAACTACTTCTGTTCTTTCCCAATGCGCTTCACCATCTTCAATGTTTTCCCAGCTTTGTGTGTCATCAGTCAGATTTACAGGGAAACTTGAATTTTCAAAGCTTTCTGTATAGGGAGGAATTCCACCAAGCAGCGTATCCACAGAATGAATAAAAGTTTGCTTCGTTAGTATGTCTGTTCCACTTGAATTGCTTACTGTCAGATTAACATCATAGTTGCCCGGCGTAGGATAGTTAACAACTGGGTTCTCATCGCTAGAAGTAGAAGGTGTTCCTCCTTCAAATTCCCAGTAATATGAACATGAATCAAGATTTGTACCATAAGTTCGGTTTGTGAAACTTACATCGAAACCCTCGCAGCCTTTGTAATTGTCAACCATAAATTCTGCAATTGGAGGACAAAGATTTTCGAATCCATCAATGGTTCCAGTGGCAATCAGGTTTGATGTTGTACTTAAGTTATTTCTTCCTGAAGTGCTTGAATTTAGTGTGGCCTGCATTCTTTCTCCCTGGCCCAGAGAAAACATTCTTGAACAATATGAATAGTCCATATAGTTCTGAACATTATCTAGTGAACCACAGGTCGATTGTGATAAAACACAACTCTCGCTGCCAATTGTATTGGGTGTATCTGATACGTTATCATCAATATCACAATTTGATTGTAAGCCTGGTTCGTTTGAGTTTCCCCAAGGATGCATAAGGTTTAAATAGTGTCCAATTTCATGCGTAAGCGTTCGTGCTTTATTTCCTGAAGATGGACTAATACTTCCCAGATAGTTATAACATAAAATAACACCATCTACATTTTCACCCCAGCCACCATCAACAGAGCCTGGGTAATAAGAGTAACCAGCTGCTCCCGGAATGTCATGAACCACCCATACGTTAAGGTACATATCGCGTGGCCAGGCCTGTGCTACCTGCTTAGCGTAATCATTGGCTTCATAGGTTGCATCCGTTTCATATCGGGTTATGCCGTCTGTACAATTTCCCCATGGGTCAACTTTTGCCAGTCGGAATTCTATGTATGTATCTGAGGCAATTGATTTGAATTCATCAATAATCAAGTTTGTATCGCTGTTTTGCTTTCTAAAATCTTCATTGATAATTCGAACCGCATCAAGCACTTGTTCTTTTGAAATGTTTTCAGGACCATTATCATGCAGGATGTGAAAAACGATAGGAATTATATATACCTGATCTGATTTTACATAGTTTTCTGTGAAATTTTGCGTGAATTCTTCCAGTTTGTTTGTGCTCTTTCGTGCATCAGGGTTATTTTCTAATATATAATTATTAACCTCTGGTGTTTTGCAACGTTTTATGTCTTGTGCAGTTAAGGTACTTATTGAAAGAAGAAAAATACTTATAGAAATAATTGAAAATAATCTCATAGCTTTTAATTGTAAATACGTATAGTATTTAAAGGTAACTATAATACTTTAATTAATTAAGCTTTTTATAGCTTGTACCCCGAAATCGTATATTTCCGTGATAATTTGTTATAGATTGATTTCAGGAGGGAAATCAATATTGTAATGCAATCCCTTGCTTTCTTTTCGTTCTTTTGCCATTTTTATTACAAGGTAGCCCACATTAATCAGGTTTCGGAGTTCACAAAGTCGCAGGCTTAATTTTGATTTTTTGTACAATACTTCTGTTTCAAGGTATAATATTTCAAGTCGGGTTAGTGCTCTTTTCAGTCGAAGATTGGAACGAACAATACCTACATAATTGGTCATGATTTGTTGCACTTCCTTTTGACTTTGTGTTATCAATACCATTTCTTCGGGTAAGGTTGTCCCATCGTCGTTCCAGTCTGGAATTTTTTCCACAAATTTAGACTGAGAAAGGTTTTGAATAGAAGCTTTAGCTGCTTTGTCAGAGAATACAACAGCCTCCAGAAGAGAATTTGATGCAAGCCTGTTTGCACCATGAAGACCTGAAGAGCTTACCTCACCTGCTGCATACAGATTTTTAATTGAAGTCTGTCCGTTATTGTCTATTTTTATACCTCCGCACAAGTAATGAGCCGCAGGAGCAACCGGGATACATTCTTTGGTAATGTCAATTCTTCGTTTTAGACATTCTTCATAAATATTGGGAAATTTTGATTTTAGCTCGTCAGAATCCAAATGCCTGCAATCAAGATGAACAAAATAATCACCTCGCATTTTTAGTTCTGTATCTATCGCTCTGGCAACAATATCTCTTGGTGCAAGGCTTTCTCTATCATCATATTTGTGCATGAATGGTTTACCATCCGTTGTCTTTAGAATTGCACCAAATCCTCTCAGGGCTTCTGTAATTAAAAAGGAAGGTCTTTCAATTGGGTTGTAGAAAGCAGTTGGATGAAATTGAACAAACTCCATATTTTCAATAATCCCTTTTGCTCTGTATACAAGTGCAATACCATCGCCTGTTGATATCAAGGGGTTTGTAGTTGACAAATAAAGATTGCCAATACCGCCGGTGGCTATCATTGTGTTTTTTGTCAGAATGGTTTCTATCTTATTGTTATTTAAATCAAGAGTATATACTCCATAGCACTCAATATTGGAATCTTGTCGTTTGATTTGTTTCCCCAAATGATGTTGCGTGATCAGATCCACAGCAAAACAGTGTGGTATAACTGTAATGTTGGGGTGATTAAGCACTTTTTCTGTTAATGCACGTTGTATTTCAAATCCTGTGTTGTCTTTGTGATGTAAAACCCTCTTTTCCGAGTGACCGCCTTCGCGTGCCAAATCAAAATGTCCACTGGGTTTTTTGTCGAATTGTGTACCCCAGTTCATTAAGTCATGAACCATTTTCGGACCTTCTTTTACAACCATTCGAACAATGCTCTCGTTGTTAAGTCCAGATCCACAGCTCATTGTGTCTTCGAAATGTTTCTTGTAGGAATCCGGCTTTTCCACTACCGCTGCAATTCCTCCTTGTGCATATCTTGTGTTGGTTTCTTGTATTTGTGTTTTGCTGATTACGCATACTGATCCATGTTCTGCAACTTTCAAAGCGTAGCTGAGCCCTGCTATTCCTGAGCCAACAACTAAAAAATCTACCTTTCTTGCCATTTAGCTGAAATCAATGATTGATCAAAAGTACGTATTATATGTAAATACCATAGCTAACTTTTTTATGTTATGAAAGCAAAATAAATTACTTTTGCACGGTTAATAAAAAGAATGCCTTATGTCAAATGATGATGTTTTTAAGAAGCTGATAAGTCATGCCAAAGAGTATGGTTTTGTATTTCAATCCAGTGAGATTTATGATGGATTAAGTGCTGTATATGATTATGGTCAGTTTGGAGCCGAATTGAAAAAGAATATTAAGGAATACTGGTGGAAGTCCATGGTTCAGTTTCATGAAAACATTGTTGGGATTGATGCTGCTATATTTATGCATCCAACAACCTGGAAAGCTTCCGGTCATGTTGACGCTTTCAACGATCCTTTGATAGACAATAAAGATTCGAAGAAAAGATACAGAGCTGATGTTTTGGTAGAAGATTATCTGGCCAAAATAGAAGGCAAGATAGAAAAGGAAGTAAAAAAAGCAGCCAAGCGTTTTGGCGATTCTTTTGATAGAGAACAATTCATTTCTACCAACCCAAGGGTTTTGGGTTATAAGGAAAAAATGGAAACAATAAGTAAACGATTATTCGGTTCTCTTGAAAAGAACGATTTGTCTGATGTGAAAGCATTAATTGAGGAATTGGAAATAGCATGCCCCATATCGGGCTCGAAGAACTGGACTGACGTTCGACAATTTAATTTAATGTTTTCAACACAGATGGGGTCATTAAGCGAAGGATCTAATCAGATATTTTTACGCCCGGAAACAGCACAGGGAATTTTTGCCAATTACCTGAATGTTCAAAAAACAGGACGAATGAAGGTGCCTTTTGGAATTGCACAAATTGGAAAAGCCTTTAGAAATGAGATAGTTGCTCGCCAGTTTATATTCAGGATGAGAGAGTTTGAGCAGATGGAAATGCAGTTTTTTGTACGTCCGGGGGAAGAAATGAAATGGTACGATTACTGGAAAGAGCAAAGAATGAAATGGCATCTTTCACTGGGTATACCTGCAGAAAAGTATCGTTGGCATGATCATGAAAAGCTGGCCCATTATGCAAACGCAGCCTGTGATATTGAATTCGATTTTCCTTTTGGCTTTAAAGAGCTTGAAGGCATACATTCACGGACAGACTTTGACTTGAGCGCACATCAGAAATTTTCAGGCAAGAAGCTTCAGTATTTTGATCCTGAACTGAACGAAAGCTATGTGCCTTATGTTGTAGAAACATCCATTGGACTTGATAGGACTTTTCTTGCTGTACTTAGTCATGCATATAACGAAGAAAAACTAGAAGGAGGAGCAGAAAGAGTAGTCTTGAATATTCCACCTGTTTTAGCACCTGTTAAGGCAGCTATTCTTCCTTTATTGGCAAAAGATGGTCTCCCGGAAAAGGCGCGTGAAATCATGGATGAGCTTAAGTATCAGTTTTACTGTTACTATGAAGAAAAGGATTCTATTGGTAAACGCTACAGGAGACAGGATGCTATTGGAACTCCTTTCTGCATTACAGTAGATCATGATACTTTAAAAGATAACACTGTTACCATTCGTCATCGTGATACAATGAAGCAGGAAAGAGTTCAGATTTCTTCTTTGATAGAAATAATTGGCGAAAAAATTAAAGTAAGTCTTTAATCCTTGTTTTTGATTGGAAATTTATAACGCCTCCAAAATTTCAGATGCGTTAAAGATAGCCATGTGATTATATTGCTGATAATTTTAATGGCCATTAAATGGTGTGTGATTTTGTAAACAAGAAAATATATGGGTAAGCTAATCATGTTCCATACCAGGAATGATACAATCTTCTGCCAGAGTAGCTCTATGTTGTCCAGATTTGGAAGGATAATTTCTGAAAAAGCATAATTACTGAGAAGGCTTGTTCCAAGTAGTATCAATCCAATATATAAGTGCGGAACTTCTATGGCTTTTTGAGGGCATAAATTTAAACATCGCATACAACTTTCGCATTTGTATGTCCAGAAAGGACGGTCGTTGATTTTTCGTATGGCACCCACGGGACAATTCTTTATGCACAAATCGCATTGTGTGCATTTGTTGCCGGCAATATATGTTTTTGCCAGAAAAAATCTACCTATAAGATAATAAACAACAGCGATTGGAGATATTAGAATATCAAAAGGAAGATCTAATAATGATCGATATGATTTTTCTCCTGATAAAAGTTTTTTGGCAAATTTTCTGCTTACTTTTTCCCAGTTGTTTACAATACTTTTAACCACTGATTTTTTAATCCCGGGATGAAAGGCGATCCAGTTTGATGGAAGGTCAATCGAGCGAATGCGTATTCTTTTGTAATTCTTTAGTAGCAGAATAAATGACGGTAGCCAGAGAGCAATTCCGCTTAAACCATATGTGAAAAATTTCCACATTTTCATTCCTGCTCTTGTGTTTACAAGAAAGGCTTGCTGGTTATGCCCTTTTTGCAACGCAGAAATGAACTTTAACACAATTGGAGGTGCATTAAATCCATGTGTTGGGTAGCAAATTCCGATCATGCTTTTTTTACCTGGATGTGGTAAATGAATGTCCCTATCCTTATCAATGTTGTAGATGTATATGTTGGGGATGTCGTCTCTAATCTCATCAGCGATCCAATGAGCAACGGCTTTGGCATTACCCGTTCCTGAAAAGTAGTAGATGTAAATACTTTTAAAAACAGGATTGCTCATGTATTGAAACTATTTGTTATTTCTGGGGGCTCAGAAGATGTCTGTCTTTTTTTGTTTT